>NZ_KV786725.1:0-2392 GCF_001806955.1 Burkholderia sp. HMSC10F09 | reverse complement strand
CAGGCGGCGCGACGCGGCTCGCGTCGCTGGCGCGCAATGCACGGCTGCGGCCGAAGTCGACCGTGCAGAGCGCGACCGGCATCCGGCAGGCGAAGGTCGAACAGAAATCGCGCGGGTTCACGGCCAGCGCGTTCAATACGCGCGAGTTCTTCCACGGCAAGGGCGCCGGCACGCTGCGCGCGGTGAAGGCCGGCTTTCTGCTCGGCGCGTTCGCGGTGCCGTTCGTGCTGACCGGCGCGCTCGCGCTTGCGCCGACGTCGGCGCTCGCCGCCGCGATACTCGGTGCGGCGTTCGTGATCCAGTATGCGGGGCTCGTCGCGGAGCGCTGGTTCTTTTTCGCGGATGCACGCCATCCGCAGAACATCTACTACCAGCGCGCATCATGATGGGCGGCGCGGTGCTAGAACGTCTCGGCGAGCGCCCGCGCGGCCTCCTGCACGCGCGGCGCGCTGTCGAGCAGCCGCGACAGCGGCGCACGCGACACGGGCGCATGCACGGCGACGGCGGCGACGCACGCGCCTTGCGCATCGACGATCGGCGCGGCGATGCAGACGATGCCGGGGACGAACTCCTCGTTGTCGATCGCGAGCCCGCGGTGCGCGATACGGTCGAGTTCGGCCTCGAGCAGCGCCGGATCGGCGATCGTGTTCGGCGTATGGCGCGGCAACGGCATCGCGCGCAGCAGTGCGTTGCGCTCGTCGCGCGGCAGCAGTGCGAGCAGCAGCTTGCCGCTCGCGCTGCAGTGCGCAGGCACGCGCGAGCCGGGCTTCAGGTCGAGCCGCAGCGGCCAGTCGGCTTCGACGCGGTCCAGATAGACGACGTCGGTGTCGTGCAGCATCGTCAGGTTGCAGGTCTCGCCGAGATCGGCGACGAGCTGCGCGAGGATCGCATGGCGCAGCCGCCGCGCGCCGGCATTGAGCATCACGCGCGCCCCGAGCCGCGCGAGCCGCGGGCCGACCGCGTAGGCGTTCTTGCGGCCCGGCTCGCGGATCACGAGGCCGCCCGCTTCGAGCGACGCGAGCATCCGATGCAGCGATGCCTTCGGCATGTCGACGTCGCGCGCGAGATCGGCGAGCGACACGGCGTCGCCCGCCTGGACGAGGTGTTCGAGCAGCGCGAACGCGCGCAGCGTGGGCGTATCGGCGGGAAGCATCGGCAGCATCGTTCCGAAAATGGACTGCGGCCATTGTACCGAACGGCCCCGCACACGCGGCGCGCGGGCCGGCGTGCCGCGCGAAGCGGCCCGCCTTTTATGCAACGGAACGGATCGTTCCGGAAACGGGGCGACGCGCATCGCATCGGCGCGCGTCGGGCCCGCAACGACAGAGGAGCGCAACGCAATGGAAGGGGTAGCGAGCAAGCCGGACTGCATGGTGTCGGTCCGCGAGCGGTTCGGCATCGATTCGGACCTGACGGTGCCCGCATTCAGCGTGCGCGACGATCACGTGCCGGATGTCGACGACGCATATCGTTTCAACCCCGACGTGACGCTCGCGATTCTCGCCGGCTTCGCGCGCAACCGGCGCGTGCTCGTGCAGGGCATGCACGGCACCGGCAAATCGACGCATATCGAGCAGGTCGCCGCGCGGCTGAACTGGCCCTGCGTGCGCGTGAATCTCGACGGCCATATCAGCCGGCTCGACCTCGTCGGCAAGGACGCGATCGTCGTGCGCGACGACCTCCAGGTGACCGAGTTTCAGGAGGGCATCGTGCCGTGGGCGCTGCAGCGGCCGGTCGCGCTCATCTTCGATGAATACGACGCGGGACGGCCCGACGTGATGTTCGTGATCCAGCGGATTCTCGAGCGCGACGGCAAGTTCACGCTGCTCGACCAGAACCGCGTGATTCATCCGCATCCATCATTCCGGCTGTTCGCGACGGCCAACACGGTCGGGCTCGGCAATCTGAACGGCTTGTATCACGGCACGCAGATGCTCAATCATGCGCAGATGGACCGCTGGAACGTGGTCGCGACGCTCGACTACCTGCCGCGCGACGAGGAGATCGGCATCGTGCGCGCGCGCGTGCCGGCGCTCGCGGACGAAGCGGGCCGCACGCTGCTCGAATCGATGGTGAGCCTCGCCGAGCTCACGCGCAACGGTTTCGCGACCGGCGACTTGTCGACGCTGATGTCGCCGCGCACCGTGATCGACTGGGCCGAGAACTGCCAGATCTTCCGCGATCCGGCGCTCGCGTTTCGCCTGACGTTCCTGAACAAGTGCGACGACGCGGAGCGGCCGATCGTCGCCGAGTACTACCAACGGTGCTTCGGCGACGAGCTCGCGATCGGCGCGCGCGTTGGCATCGAGCCGAGAGCCGCGCGGTGAGCGCCGAGCGCGACGCAGCCCGGCGCGCCCTCGCGCACGAGACGCTCGGCGCGGCCGCCGTGCGC
>NZ_KV786724.1:0-1021 GCF_001806955.1 Burkholderia sp. HMSC10F09 | reverse complement strand
GCCGTTCAGTTGCTTAACTGAACGGCATTAGCGTGCGAGCCGGGTTTTTCATTGGTGCGAGACGCCGGCCGACGGCGATGCGACCGGCGGCGGCCGCACGGGCCGCCCTTGCCGTCAGGCGCGACGCGCGGCGCGCTGCTCGTCGAAGAAGTCCTGCACGACCGCGATTTCGCGCGTGCGCTTGAACGGCGGCAGGCTCTGCCAGATCCGGCGGCCGTATGGCTTGTCGACGAGCCGCGTGTCGCAGATCATCAGCACGCCGCGATCGGTCTCCGCACGGATCAGCCGCCCGGCGCCCTGCTTCAGCGTGATGACGGCCTGCGGCAGCTGATGCACGGCGAACGGGCTCAAGCCCTTCTTCGCGAGCGCGTCGAGCCGCGCGGCCAGCACCGGATCGTCGGGCGGCGCGAACGGCAGCTTGTCGATCACGACGAGCGACAGCGCATCGCCGCGCACGTCGACGCCTTCCCAGAAGCTCTGGCTGCCGACGAGGATCGCGTTGCCGTACGCACGGAAGCGATCGAGCAGTTCGGTCCGGCTCGCATCGCCCTGCACGAGCAGCGGCGTGTTCCAGCCGCGCGATTCGATCACGTCGCGCAGTTTCGAGGCGATCCGGTCGACCGCACGCAATGTCGTGCACAGCATGAACACGCCGCCACCCGAGGCCTCGATCGCCGGCAGCGCCGCATCGAACACGGCATCGGTAAACGCCGGCGACGACGGCTGCGGCAAATTGCGCGGCACGTACAGCAGCCCCTGCGTCTGGTAGTCGAACGGGCTCGCGAGCGTCATCGAACGGCGCGAGCTCAGGCCCATCTGCGCCGCGTAGTGCGTGAAGTCGCCGCGCACCGACAGCGTCGCCGACGTGAAGATCCACGCGCGCGGCACGCCCGCGCGCTGCTTCGCGAAGATCGGCGCCACCGACAGCGGCGTTTCGTGCAGCTGCACCGTATGCGCGAACACCTCGACCCAGCGCACCTTCTCGTTCGGATCGCCGGCCGCGGCTGCCGCCTCGCCGGCG
>NZ_KV786723.1:0-1226 GCF_001806955.1 Burkholderia sp. HMSC10F09 | reverse complement strand
CGTCCCGCGCGGCGCAACGGCGCGCGCAGCCGCGCATGCAGCGTCGCACCGGTCGCGCGCAACCGCAGCGCGACGATCGCGTCGAGCCGCGCGGCGTCGCGCAGCGGCATGTCGGTCACGTCGAAAATCTCGTCGATGTGGCGCGGCTCGCGCAGCTCCGGCAGCGCGTCGCGCGCGCGCCGGTTGGCGGCGACGATGTTGCCGCATTCGTCGAACGCGATCAGCCATTCGGGCTGTGCCTCGACGTAGTGACGATTAGGATGCCCGAACAGGATCCAGTGCTGCGCCGTGCTGTGCACGAAATAGCCGTCCTCGATCAGCGCCGCGCTCTGCCGCACGAGCTGATAGACGAGGCGCTGGCTGTCGCGATTGTCGGGCGACTGCACGGCCGACGCGTCGAGCACGCCGATCAGCTCGCCGGCCGGCGAAAAGATCGGCGCCGCGCTGCAGGTGAGCGTCGTGAACGCGGCGCGAAAATGGTCGGTCTTGTGCACGGTGATCGGCGCGAGATCGGTCAGCACGCTCGCGACGCCGCACGTGCCTTCCTCGCTCTCCGACCAGCACGAGCCGATGTGCAGCCCCGCATGGCGGAAGTCGTTGCGACGCTCGCGATCGATCCGATAGTCGATCGTCACGCCGTGCGCGTCGGTCAGCATCACGCAGTAATCGGCGACGCGGATCATCTCGTGCAGCCGCGTCAGGCACTGGCCCGATGCGCGCAAAAACGCTTCTTCCTTGTCGCGCACCTCGCGCAGCTCGGCCGCGGTCAGCACGCGCGGGCCGATCGACGACGCGGGGTCGAGCCGGTAGCGCTCGAGCGAGCGCTGCCATGACGAAACGAGGCGCGTCGAATCGGCCGGCGGCGGCAAACGGCCGGCGAGCGCACCGAGCACGCGGTCCGCATGCTGGGCGTGGGGAACGACGTAAGGCATGGTCGGCTCCGGTTCCGTACGACGGGGAATTCGATGCTCTTGTAGCACATCCGTTTCGGCGGATCACATTGCGCCGCAGCACGCGAGCCGCGTGAGACATTCGTCTCACGGCCGCCGCCGCGCGTCTCGCGCGATTGAGACGCGCATCGCCGCGTCGTTCGGCCGGCGGCGCGCCGGCGTAATGCGGCGCACAGCCGCGCCGCACGCGGGTTTGCGCGCGATGCGCGGCGTCGCGGCGCGTGCGATGACGAGGCGCGCAGCGTCGCGCGCGCGTGAGACGCCGGCGCCGCTCGG
>NZ_KV786722.1:0-9150 GCF_001806955.1 Burkholderia sp. HMSC10F09 | reverse complement strand
GCACGCGCGCAGCTCGCGGCGGTGCTCGCGACCGGCAACCGCGCGCTGTTCTCGGGCGCGGCCGGCGAGGCGCTGGTCGCCGCGCTGCCCGCCTCGCTGAAGGCGCATGCGACGGTGCGCAAGCAGGCCGACGCGGCGTTCGACGCGGTGCTGTTCGAAGGCGACAGCGACGAACTGCTGACGCTCGTGAAGGAAGTCGCGCAGCGGCCGGGCCCGATCGTGTCGGTGCAGGGCGTGTCCGCGGGCGCGTTCGAGCACGGCGACGCGGAGGACTACGCGCTCGAGCGGCTGTTGACCGAGCGCTCGGTCAGCGTGAATACGGCCGCGGCGGGCGGCAATGCGAATTTGATGACGATCGGCTGACCATCCTTGCCGCTCGGCTCAAACAATGGAAGCGGCAAGGCGATCCCGAAGCCGCTCCACTTACCCTGGTACCTAGGAGATGCTATGCAACACACGATGAAAAAGCTGGCAGGCGCGACGTTCGTCGCTGTCATGTCGCTGGCGGGGACGGCTCACGCGGACGACGTGAAAATCGGTTACGCAGGGCCGATGACGGGCGCGCAGGCGCACTACGGCAAGGATATGCAGAACGGGATCGTGCTCGCGCTGGAGGATTTCAACGCGACGAACCCGAAGATCGGCGGCAAGCCGGTCAAGTTCGTGCTCGAAACGGCGGACGACCAGGCTGACCCGCGCACCGGCACGACGGTCGCGCAGAAGCTCGTCGACGACGGCATCAAGGGCATGCTCGGCCACTTCAACTCGGGCACGACGATCCCGGCTTCGCGCATCTATGCGAACGCGGGCATTCCGGAAATCGCGATGGCGACGGCGCCGGAATACACGCAGCAGGGCTACAAGACGACGTTCCGGATGATGACGTCCGACACGCAGCAGGGTTCGGTGGCGGGCACGTTCGCATCGAAAGATCTCGGCATGAAGCGCATCGCGATCGTCGACGATCGCACCGCGTACGGCCAGGGTCTCGCCGACCAGTTCGAGAAGGCCGCGAAGGCCGGCGGCGCGACGATCGTCGACCGCGAGTTCACGAACGACAAGGCCGTCGACTTCAAGGCGATCCTGACGAAGCTGAAGGCCGCGAAGCCGGACCTGATCTACTACGGCGGCGCGGATTCGCAGGCAGCGCCGATGGTCAAGCAGATGAAGGCGCTCGGCATCACGGCGCCGCTGATGAGCGGCGAAATGGTGAAGACGCCGACGTTCCTGAAGATCGCGGG
Organism: Burkholderia sp. HMSC10F09; assembly: GCF_001806955.1. Lineage (NCBI taxonomy): Bacteria > Pseudomonadati > Pseudomonadota > Betaproteobacteria > Burkholderiales > Burkholderiaceae > Burkholderia > Burkholderia sp. HMSC10F09. The sequence continues at coordinate 7,909 of NZ_KV786722.1, read as the reverse complement.
CAACGCGGCGGAAGGCACGATCGCGTCGCTGGCCGGTCTGCCGCTCGACGAGATGCCCGGCGGCAAGGCGTATGCGGAGAAGTACAAGAAGCGCTTCGGCGAAGACGTGCAGACCTACTCGCCGTACTCGTACGACGGCGCGATGGCGATGCTGAACGCGATGAAGAAGGCCGATTCGACGGATCCGGCGAAGTACCTGCCGGTGCTCGCGAAGACCGACATGGCCGGCGTCACGTCGACGCATGTCGCGTACGACGCGAAGGGCGACCTGAAGAACGGCGGCATCACGATGTACAAGGTCGAGAAGGGCGAGTGGAAGCCGCTGAAGAGCATCGGCGGCAAGTAAGCCGCACGGTGTAGCTACAGCAGCATGACGGCCGGGCCGCGGGATCCCGCGGCGCCGGTCCGGCATTCGGAACCCGTCGCGAGCGTCGAGCGCTCGCGGCGGGTTTTGTTTTTCGGCGGTCGAGCGATGGGGCGGCGACTTGACTTCGTCGAGCGCCGTATCGCTGCATCGACCGGTACCGGCGACACGCGCGCGAATTCGCGAATCGGGCGCGCCGTCACTGCGGATACGCGCGCTCGAGCAGCGCGCCGACGTCGATCGCATGCGGGTCGAACGCGCCGGCCACGCGTCCCCACGACGCTTCGCCGAGCCGCGTCGCGATGAACGCATCCGACACGGCCGCCGGCGCATCGCGTCGCAGCAGGCAGGCCTGGGCCGTCAGCGCGAGCCGCTGGGCGAACAGGCGCGCCGACGCCTCGAGCGTGTCGGCCGGCGCGGCGAGCATCGCGCGCAGCGCGTCGAGCGCCGCGCGGATCCGCGGTTCGCCGGCGCCGAGCTCGCTCAGTTCGGCGAACAGCGCGGCAGCCGAATCGGGCTCGCGCGACACCGCGCGCAGCACATCGAGGCACATCACGTTGCCCGAGCCTTCCCAGATCGAATTGACGGGCGCCTCGCGGAACAGCCGCGCGATCGGGCCGTCGTCGACGTAGCCGTTGCCGCCGAACACTTCCATGACCTCGCCGGTCAGCTCGACCGCGCGCTTGCAGACCCAGAATTTCGCGGCCGGCGTGACGATCCGCTTCCATGCGCGCTCGCGCGGCGAGTCGTCGTGCTCGAACGCATCGGCGAGCCGCATCGCGAGCACGAGCGCGGCTTCGCTTTCGAGCGCGAGATCGGCGAGCACCGTGCGCATCAGCGGCTGCTCGGCGAGCGCGCGGCCGAACGCGTGGCGCTGGCGCGTGTACGCGATCGCCTGCACGACGCCCTGGCGCAGCATCGCCGCGCTGCCGAGCACGCAGTTGAGCCGCGTGTAGGTCGCCATGTCGATGATGGTCGGGATCCCGCGCCCTTCGTCGCCGAGCATGATGCCCCACGCGTCGTCGAGCTCGATCTCGCTGCTCGAATTGCTGCGGTTGCCGACCTTGTTCTTCAGACGCTGGATCTCGACCGCGTTCTTCGTGCCGTCCGGCCGCCAGCGCGGCACGTAGAAGCACGACGGGCTGCCGGCTTCGGTGCGCGCGACGACGAGGTGCGCGTCGCACATCGGCGCCGAGAAGAACCACTTGTGGCCGCGCAGCCGGTATTCGCCGCCGCGTCCGCCCGCGCCGGCCGGTGTCGCGCGCGTCGTGTTCGCGCGCACGTCCGAGCCGCCCTGTTTCTCGGTCATCCCCATGCCGAACCAGATCGAGCGCTTGTCGGCGATCGGCACGTCGCGCGCATCGTAGTCGTCGCTGTACAGCTTGTCGCGCAGCGCTTCCCAGAGCGCGGGCTCCTTCTGCAGCACCGGAATCGCGGCCTGCGTCATCGTCGCCGGGCACAGCGTGCCGGCCTCGATCTGCCCGTGCAGATAGAAGCCGGCGGCGGTCGCGGCCCAGCGGCCGCGCCGCGTATCGCGAAACGCGAGCGACACGAAGCCTTCGTTCCGGTACAGCCCGAGCAACGCGTGCCACGCGGGATGGAACTCGACGCGGTCGATCCGGCGGCCGCGCCGGTCGAACACGTTCAGTTCCGGCGTATGGCGATTCGCGTCGTCGGCGAGCCGCGCGGTGTCGGCGCTGCCGAGCCGCGCGCCGTATGCGTCGAGCTGCGGCACGGCCCAGTCCGCGCCGGCGCGCGCGAGCGCGTCGCGCAGCGCGATGTCGGTCGCGAACGGGTTATAGTCGACCAGTTCGTCGAACTGGTTCGTGACGACGTGGGTCGGTTCGCTCATCGAATGTCTCCTGTCGGCGCGGCCGCGCGTTCGACCCGCGTGGGGCCGCGCGACGAAGCGCGTTCGTCTCGAATTCGAGGGTAGCAAATATGCCGCCGCGACATGTTCAGGTTCCCGCGCCGTCCGGCTCGCCCGCGGCGCCTTCCGCGCCGGTGCTGCGCCGCCGGCCGCGGCAGCCGCGCGCACGCGCGAGTTCGGACGCGCTGCAGCAGGCGTTCGTTCAGCTTTTGCGCGAGCGCGGCTACGCGAAGACGACGATCCGCGAGATCGCGGCGGTGGCCGGCGTCAGCGTCGGCACGTTCTACGAATACTTCGGCGACAAGCAGAGCCTCGCGGCCTTCTGCATCCACCGTCACGTGCTTGCGCTGGCCGAGCGGCTGCGCGAGGCGGCGCACGCGCTGCGCGGCGAGTCGCGCGCCGCGCTGGCCGCCGCTTTCGTCGATCTGCAGGTCGATGCGGTTGCCGGCGACGCGGCGCAATGGAGCCTGCTGTTCGCACTCGAACGGCAGGTATCGTCGCTGGCCGCGTATCGCCGGCATTACGACGCGTATGTCGCGCTGTGGCGCGACGCGCTCGCGTGCACGGCGGACCCGCCGCCGGCTGCGCGTCTCGATGCCGTCGCGCGCATGGCGCATACGATCTGCTACGGCGGCATCTCGCAGGCGCTGCTGACGCTCGGCCCCGCGTGGGACGCCGCCGCATTGCGCGGCGAGCTGCACGCGGCGCTGCGCGCGTATCTGGCCGTGCTGCCCGCCTGAGCGCGCCGTCCGTAGCCGGCAATGCCCGACGCGCATGCCGGCGCCGCCGGTGTGCCCGGCGGCTGAACCGTTTTCCTCGTTCGCCATGAGCAAAATGCATGGCCGCCATGACGAACTTTCGGTTGTCCGCCGATATTGGCTCGGGCTAAATCATGCGGAACGCGCAGGCCGCGCGAGCGTGCGGCCGGCCCGACAGACACCGGAAGGAGGAGGAGACATGCGAAGCGCCACTGCGCCCCGTTCGAAACTGCCCGACGTCGGCACGACGATCTTCACCGTGATCGGCCAGCTCGCCGCGCAGCACGACGCGCTGAACCTGTCGCAGGGCGCGCCGAATTTCGCGCCGGATCCGGCGCTCGTCGAGGGCGTCGCGCGCGCGATGCGCGACGGCCACAACCAGTACGCGCCGATGGCCGGCGTCGCGGCGCTGCGCGAGCGGCTCGCGGAGAAGACCGAGACGCTGTACGGCACCCGTTACGATCCGGCCACCGAGATCACCGTGATCGCGAGCGCGAGCGAAGGGCTCTACGCGGCGATCAGCGCGCTCGTGCATCCGGGCGACGAGGTCATCTATTTCGAGCCGTCGTTCGACAGCTACGCGCCGATCGTGCGGATGCAGGGCGCGACGCCGGTCGCGATCAAGCTGTCGCCCGAGGATTTCCGCGTGAACTGGGACGAGGTCGCGGCCGCGATCACGCCGCGCACGCGCATGATCGTCGTCAACACGCCGCACAACCCGACCGCGACCGTGCTGTCGGGCGACGATCTCGCGCGGCTCGCGCAGCTCACGCGCGGCACCGACATCGTGATCCTGTCCGACGAGGTGTACGAGCACGTCGTGTTCGACGGCGCGCTGCATCAAAGCATGGCGCGGCACCGCGAGCTGGCCGAGCGCAGCGTGATCGTGTCGTCGTTCGGCAAGTCGTTTCACGTGACGGGCTGGCGCGTCGGCTACTGTCTCGCGCCGGCCGCGCTGATGGACGAGATCCGCAAGGTGCATCAGTTCATGGTGTTCTCGGCCGACACGCCGATGCAGATCGCGTTCGCCGACATCCTCGCGCGCCCGGACAGCTACCTCGGGCTGTCCGCGTTCTATCAGGCCAAGCGCGACCTGCTCGCGCGCGAGCTCGCCGATTCACGGTTCGAGCTGCTGCCGAGCGCGGGTTCGTTCTTCATGCTCGCGCGGTTCCGGCATTTCTCGGACGAGCGCGACAGCGATTTCGTGCTGCGGCTGATCCGCGATGCGCGCGTCGCGACGATTCCGCTGTCGGCGTTCTATACCGACGGCACCGATGCGGGCCTGATCCGGCTCAGTTTCTCGAAGGACGACGCGACGCTGATCGAAGGCGCGCGGCGCTTGCGTTCGCTGTAGGCGCGGCGCCCCCGCCGCTGCAATCGACAACAGGAGATCACGATGAAACCCACGCACTCCCTGAAACTGGCGATCGCGCTCGCATGCGCGCTCGGTTCCGCCGCGGCCGTCGCCGACGCGCAGACGCTGCGCTTCGGCCTCGAGGCGCAATATCCGCCGTTCGAGTCGAAAGCGCCGAACGGCGAACTGCAGGGCTTCGACATCGACGTCGGCAATGCGGTGTGCGAAACCGCGAAGCTGACGTGCAAATGGATCGAGACCTCGTTCGACGGGCTGATTCCGGCGCTGAAGGGCCGCAAGTTCGACGCGATCAACTCGGCGATGAACGCGACCGAGCAGCGCCGCCAGGCGATCGACTTCACGACGATCATCTACCGCGTGCCGACGCAGCTGATCGCGCGCACCGGCAGCGGGCTGCTGCCGACGCCCGAATCGCTGAAGGGCAAGCGCGTCGGCGTGCTGCAGGCGTCGATTCAGGAAACCTATGCGAAGGCGCACTGGGAGCCGGCCGGCGTCGCGATCGTCGCGTATCAGGATCAGAACCAGGCCTATGCCGATCTCGTCGCCGGCCGCCTCGATGCGACGCTCGTGCTCGCGCCGGCCGGCCAGCGCGGGTTCCTGTCGCGTCCGGACGGCAAGGGCTTCTCGTTCGTCGGTCAGCCGGTGCGCGACGACCGGATCCTCGGCAGCGGCATCGCGTTCGGCTTGCGCAAGGGCGACGACGCGCTGAAGGCGAAGCTCGACGCGGCGATCGACAAGCTGAAGGCGGACGGCACCGTGAAGTCGCTCGGCCGCAAGTACTTCGGCGACATCGACATCTCGGCGAAGTAAGCGGGAACGCACGATGTCGATGCCGGATACGGCCGCCGCGCGCGGCACGCCGTGCGCGGCGCGGCTGTCGGATACCGCGCTCGAAGCGGCGCTCGTCGCCGAGCTCGGCGACGCATGCGTGACGCGCGCGGCCGACATCGAGCCGCGCTACTTCACCGCGTACAACGAGCGGCCCGGCGTGCGGCCGCGTGCGCTGGTGCGCCCGCGCAGCGTCGACGAGGTGTCGCGCGCGCTGGCGCTCTGTACGCGACTTGTGCAGCCCGTCGTGCCGCAGGGCGGGCTCACCGGCCTCGCGCGTGGCGCGGTCGCGCTCGGCGGCGAAGTCGTGCTGTCGATGGAGCGCTTTGCGGGCATCGACGCGCTCGACGCGGCGGCGGGCACGCTCACCGTGCGCGCCGGCACGCCGCTGCAGGTCGTGCAGGAAGCAGCCGATGCCGCCGGCTTCACGTTCGGCGTCGATCTCGGCGCACGCGGCTCGTGCCAGATCGGCGGGATGCTCGCGACCAATGCGGGCGGCACGCGCGCGATCCGCTACGGGACGATGCGCGAGCAGGTGCTCGGGCTCGAAGCGGTGCTCGCGGACGGCACGGTCGTCTCGTCGATGAACCGGATGCTGAAGAACAATGCGGGCTACGACCTCAAGCAGCTGTTCATCGGCAGCGAGGGCACGCTCGGCGTCGTCACGCGCGCCGTGCTGCGGCTGCATCCGAAGCTCGCCGCGCCGGCCACGGCGCTGTGCCGCGTGCGCGACTACGAGGCGGTCGTCGCGCTGTGGAACCGGATGCGCACGTTGCCGGAACTCGTCAGCTTCGAAGCGATGTGGCCCGCGTTCTACGACTACGTCGCGCGTCATACGGCGGGTGTCGCGGCACCGTTCGCGGCCGACGGCGGCTTTGCGGTGCTGATCGAATGCGCAACGAGCGCGCCGGGGCGCGACGCGCGCGCCGCGCTCGAAACGGCGCTCGCCGATGCGATCGACGCCGGGCTTGCCGACGATGCGGTGCTCGCGACGTCGGAGCGGCAGGCGCGCGATTTGTGGACGCTGCGCGAGGGGCTCGCCATCGATGCGCTGCCGAATCTAGCGAATTTCGACGTCAGTCTGCCGACCGGAGACCTCGGCGCATTCGCCGCACGTTGCGACGCGGCGCTGCGCGCGCGCTGGCCCGATATCGTGTGTCTGTTCTTCGGCCATGTCGGCGACGGCAACGTGCATATCGGCGTGTCGCTCGCCGCGACGACCGACGCGGACGCCGACGAAATCGATCGCCGCACCTACGCGATCGTGCGCGAGATGGGCGGCTCGGTCTCGGCGGAACACGGAATCGGTGTGCTGAAGCGCGACTATCTCGCGCACACGCGCAGCGACGCGGAAATCGCGCTGATGCGCACGTTGAAGGCCGCGCTCGACCCCGGCGGCATCCTGAATCCCGGCAAGGTGCTGTGAGCGGCGACGGCCGCGCGCGCGGCGCCCGTCAGGCGTCGACCCAGCGCAGCGCACCGATCTTCAGATGCTCGACGACGCTGCGCGTCCAGTCGAGCTCGGCATCGAGCAGCACCAGCGCGTGCTCGTTGTGCAGCAGGAACAGGCGCGGCACCTGATCGGCCTGCGCGGCGTGGCGCAGCGCTTCGACGCGCGCGCGCTCGGCTTCGAGCGCGGCAATGCGGCGCTCGAGTTGCTGGCGCGCATCGTCGGCGTCGAGCAGCGGCAGGAAAGCGAGACCCGCGCCGAACGCCGGAAATTCGCGCACCGGCTCCGCGAGCAGCGCGTACAGCCACGCCTGCCCGGCCGTGTGCCCGGCTTCGGTCAGCGTGTACAGCGTGCGCTCCGGAAACGCCCCGTCTCGCTCGGTGTCGTGCACGACGATGAGCCCGTCGCGCAGCAGCCGCTCGATCGTCTGATAGAGACTCGTGCGCTGTCGCACGTTGACGACTTCGTCGTAGCCACGCGCCTTCAGTTGCTGGAGCATCCCGTACGGATGCATCGGTGCTTCGGTCAGCATCGCCAGCACGGCGAGCGCGAGCGGGGACGGGCGGGCAGCGGGCATGAATAGTCTCGATATATCTAGTCAAATTATGACTAGTATCAGATCGACTATCTGGTTTGACAAGGGTTTCAGCCGAGATGCGTGCGCTTCGCGGCCGGCGCGACGGTTTCCATCGTCGCGAGCCCATGCACGATCCCGCAGTCTTCCACCGAATGCTCGCCGACGCATTGCCGCCGCAGTTCGGTGAGCTGATCGCGCAGATGCGTGAGCTCCGCGAGGCGCGCGTCGACGTGTCCGATGTGTTCGTCGAGCAGCGCATTGATTGAATCGCAGCGGTCGCCCGGCGTGTCGGTGAGGCGCAGGAGCGCGCGGATTTCGTCGTGCGCCATGTCGAGCGCGCGGCAGTTGCGGATGAAGCGCAGCCGCTCGAGGTGTACGTCGGTGTAGTTGCGATAGTTCGAGTCGGTACGCTGCGCATCTGGCATCAGACCCTCCTTCTCATAGAAGCGGATCGTCTCCGGCGTGCAGCGGGCCGCTTTGGCCAGTTCGCCGATCTTCATGTCGCTCTCCCGGTCAACGGTTGACCTTGTAGTGGCTACAGGGTGTTAACTCTACACCGTCAAGTCATTGAAAGGAGAACGTCATGAGCGACGCCCAGCGTCTGCGCGAGCCGCGCGACGACACGGACGGCAGCGGCGCGTGCTGCACCGGCCCGGCCCGCAGCGCGCCCGCGCAACGCACGGCCGA
>NZ_KV786721.1:0-4692 GCF_001806955.1 Burkholderia sp. HMSC10F09 | reverse complement strand
GAGCCCGCGCAGCCGGGCGACGCGGCGCCGACGCGCACGACCGCCGCCACGTCGGCCGACGAACCGGCCGCGACGGCCGCACGCGATACGTCGCAGATCCGGCGCGCATCGGCGAGCGTGCGCGAACGCTCGGCCGAGAACGATCACGACAACCGGCTCGTCTCGCACGCGGACCGGCAAAGCGCCGACACGCGCGCGATCCGCTACCGGCGCGTCGTCGAACCGGCGGACGGCGGCACGTCGAAGCCGCTGACGTTTCGCCAGCGCGTCGCATGGACGCTGCTGAACGCCGTCGATGCGTCGCCGCTGTCGGGCGGCTTCGTCGCACGCGAGGCCGACGTCACGCTGACGTCGCGCCGGCCGCTCGTCGAGCAGCACCAATACGGCGGCCGCACGCTGTACGTGGTGCGCAACGACGCGAACAACGGCGCGTTCGCGACGAAGGCCGGCACCCCGCTGAGCGGGCACGAACTCGCGCTCGATGCGCGCTACGCGTTTCGCGCACCGGCCGACATGCCGGAACCGATCGTGCTGATCGCCGAGCACGCCGATGCGCAACTGGCGCCCGAACTCGCGAACGTGTGGAACCGGTCGGTGTTCGTCGCGCCGCGCGGCGCACTCGCGGCGGACGGCACGCTGCGCGCGACGAGCGGCTACCTGCGCTACGATCCGGCGCCGCATCCGGAGGTCGAGCTCGGCGCGCTGCATGCGGACGGCACGACGGTATTCCACGCCGACACCGGCAAGCCCGTCGACCTCGACGAGCATCTCGGCGCGCTGATCGCGTTCGGCAACGAGAAAGGCGGCTTCGCGCTCGGCCGCGGCGCGGTGGTCGGACTATACGAGGACCTGACGAGCACGCGCGCCGCGCAGCACGACGCGGCGCTCGGCGAGAAGGCGGCGCTCGCGTTGCTGAACAAGCGCTTCGCGCTGCCGACGGTATCGATGGACGGCCCGTTCTCGCATGCGAATCGCGTCGCGGTGCTGTATCACCCGCGCGGCGCACTGCATACGCACGACGTCGAGCGCGGCGTGCTGTCGCGCACGCTGAAAGCCGACACGCTCGACCAGCTGCGCGCGCTCAAGACGCTGATCGCGGAGAAGCAACTCTACTTCGACGTGCAAGGCGTCTATCACGACGGCCGCCTGCTGATGACCGATCCGGGCCGGATCGAAACCGGCAGCGACGGCTACCGCGGCACGCACGACCGCGTCGACGATCAGCTGCAGCTACTCGAGCGCGGCGTCGAACGCGGCGACGTGACGCTCGCCCATCCCGAGATCGCCGAGACCGGCCAGGACGCCGCCAAGCCCGGCCTCCTCGCGCGCGTGCAGATGCGCTTCGGCGGTGCGCCGTTGCCGAGCGAGGTCAGCGCGCTTGCGCAGCAGTCCGGCACGCTCGCGCAGCAGCTGCGCATGCTCGACGACAACGGCTGGCGCGTGCGCGTCGGCAAGCGCGGCGGCGGCAGCCGGATCGATACGCGCAAGAAGCAGGTCACGCTCGACGGCGCGCTGTCGCATCCCGAATCGATGACCTACACGCTCGCGCATGAGGCGAAGCACGCGGTCGAGGCGATCGACGGGTCGCTCGGCCTCGACTACGGCGGCCGCCGCCGCTTCACGCGCAAGGCGCTCGAAGCCGAAGCGCGCGCACAGATCAATGCATTCGAAGCGCGCTACGAGATCAAAATGTCGAGCGGCGTCGATATCGGCGCGCACGTCAGGCTGCCCGACGCGATCCAGCGCATCGCGGACAGCTGGCAGCCGTCGCACGATTACGCAGGCACGGTCGCGTCGCTCGCCGACGCGTTCGCGCGCGCACCGGTGTCGGGCGCCCGCGGCCGCGATTACGAAGCGTTCTACGGCGACGCGTTCGATCGCGACGCCGCGCGCGCCGGCCGTGCGATGCCGGCGCCTGAAACCGCACCCGCGCCGCGCGACGAGCCGCGCTCGATGCGCGACATCCAGGCGCAGCGCGTCGCCTGGACGCAGGCGCACGTCGAGCGCAACGCGGCGCCGTTCGGTGCGGCCGAACCGTCCTCGCCCGCGACGATGGCGTTCGTGCGCGACGGCAACGTGCTGATCGACCGGCACGAGCGTGTCGCCATCGTGCCGGCCGAGTCGCGACGCGACGGCACGCTGCTCGGCCCCGACGGGCGTCCGGTCGATCCGCATACGTTCACGCTGCTCAACCCGCCGCCGCCCGATCCGGGCTACACGACGATCCTGTCTGCCCGCCATGCGAACGAAGGCGCGGCCGCGCAGCTCGCGAATCTGTGGCAGCGGCCGGTCTATGCCGCGCATCCCGATGCAGTCGGCCACGCCGGTGCGCTGTCGGACCTGTCGGGATTGAACCGCTACGTGCCCGCCGCGTACCGGCAGCCTTCGCTCGGCGAACTGGCCGTCGATACGCGGCACGATCGCCTGCATGTCGCGGGCGATCCGGCGCGCACCGTCGATCCGGCCGACTTCCTCGGTCCGATGCTCGGGTCGGGCGTGGAGAAGACGGTATTCGACGCCGGCGCCGGTCAGGCGATCGGCATTTACCGCGACGGCTCGCGCGACGGGATGCTCGATGCATACGAGGCGGTGGAACTCGACCGGCGCGGGCTCCACACGCTGAGTGAAACGTACGGGTTGCCGACCAGTACGACCGACGGCCCGTTCACCGTGCTCAATCGTATCGGCGTGGTGCTGAAGCCGTCCGCGCAGCTTAGCAGCGACGACATCCAGCTCGGCGCGAAACTGCCGGACATCGTCTCGCGCGCCGGCCTCGCCGATCTCGCGAAGATTCGCCGCGTCACGCAGATGCACCGGCTGCTGTATGACTTTCAAGTCCTGTTCGGCCGCAACGGCGACGTCATGCTGCACGATCCCGGCGAAGTCCGGCCGGGGCTCGATCGAGACGGCATCGTCGTCACGCAGATCGACAATGTCGCCGCGAAACTCCACGATGGCCTCGACAACGGACGCATCCGCCTCGCCCATCCGGCGATGACCGAGCAAGGCGCATACGCCCCGCGCGGCGGCACGATCGAGCGCGTCGTCATGCGGTTCCGCGGCGCCGTACTGCGCATGCGTGCCCATGCGCTCGCGTCGCGCTCGCCGACGCTCGCCGCGCAGCTGCGGCTCGCGAAAAGCGACGGCTGGAAGATCAGGCTCGGCGCGCGCGGCGAAGGTCATTACGTGGACGCCGAGCGGCGCACGATCGTGCTCGACGGCAACACGCGTCATGCGGGCACGCTCGTGTTCGCGCTCGCGCACGAGGTGCAGCACGGTGTCGACGTGACGACCGATGCGCTCGGCCTCGATCACGGCAGTCCCGAAGCCTACGTCCGGAGCCTGCTGCTGGCCGAAGCGCGTGCGCAGGTGAACGCGTATCGCGTACGCGACGAGATCCTCGCGGCCGGCGGTCGCGACATCGCGGCGCACGTGCAGTTGCCGGACGCGCTCGCGCGCGCCGCGCGCCATGCGTACGAGAGCGGCGACGCCGCGGCGCTGCAGGCGCTCGCGGACCGCTTCGGCGACACGCGCACGTCGCTGCCCGGCAATCCGACCTATCGCGTGCTGTACGCCGACTACGCGCGTGCGCTGACCGGCGACGCGCGGCTGCCGAGGCTCGCCGCGCCCGGTACGGGCAACCGGCCGGCCGGTGCGAACGGCGGCAACGTGCGCGAAAGCGCACGCATGAATCGGGCGCGCGCCTGGTTCGACGAGCGCGGCCTGCGTACGCTGACGCGTATCGAAGGCGCGCATCTGCCGGCGCTGCGCGATCTCGCGCGCGAGACCGGACGCAGCGCGCATTTGCTGATCGCGCGCGCCGATCCGGCGCCGAGCGCGGACGCGCCGCCGCATTTCATCGCCGAGGCCGAAGTCGACGTACACGGCGCGATCACGATCACGCGATACGATCGATCGCTGGCGCGCGACGAGCGGCGCGCGCTCGACGACGCAGTGTCACGCACGCGCGATGCGAATGCACGCGACCGGGCGGCCGCCGCGCGCCGCGACTTCGATTTCTATCGATCGCCGGTCACGGCCGCGGAGCTGGACGCGATGGGCGGCCCGTCGAAGATCGAGCCCGCGCACGGCGGCGACCCGGTTCGGCTGTCGCGCGTCGGGCGCATCGACGACGCGCTGGCCGCCGCGATCGACGCGCTCGGCTCGGTCAAGCACTACTCCAACGCGAACAAGGCGATCGCCGGCGCGCGCAACGCGGACACGATCTACGCGGTCGATCGGAAAACCGGCGACATCGTCGGCCATGCGACGCGCCATCCTGACAGCGGCGTCTGGTACTACGACGAAAATTCGCCGGTCGACGGCGCACGTGTGCAGACGCGCACGCTCGACGACGCGTTCCAGCGGCGCATCGATGCGCGTGTGCGGCGACGCGGCGCGCGTCACCGGATTCCGCTGTCGCGTGCGCGCCGGCGCGGCATTGCGTTCGTCGTGACCGAGATCGGCCCCGACATGATGGCGCGCATCGGCCGCTTCGATCCGATCCGCGCGCCGAAGAAGGACACGACGTACCGGTTGCCGTCGCGCGTGCGGCCGCGCTATCTGAGCCACGCGTCGCTCGCGTGGACGATGGATGCCGGCCATCGCGTCGCGCTGCTGACGCGTGCGCGCGCGGCTGCGCTGCTGCGGCGGTCGTCGGCGGCCGGCGCCTTGCCGCCGGGCACGGCCGCC
>NZ_KV786720.1:0-2954 GCF_001806955.1 Burkholderia sp. HMSC10F09 | reverse complement strand
CGGGCGGACCGCACGTGCGCCCGCCTGCTCCGCCGACGCGTTTACTTATATAGAAGCGCCGCCCGCCCGCGCACGCCGCCGCCCATCAAACGCCCGTTTCAAGCGCACCGAACACGCGCGTCCACAGCGCGATCACGGCCGCGCGCTCGTCCGCGACGAGCGCCGGCTCGACGCGCGCCTTCTCCATCCCGTCGAGCCGCAGCTTGTGCTGCAGCTTCCGGTACGTGCGGTACGCCGCGCCGACGCGCTCGGCCTCGTCCTCGCCCATCAGCCCGAAGCGCGCGACTTCGCGCAGCAACGCGATATTGCCCGTGTTGCGGATCAGTTCCGGGTCGCTCGACGCGTGCAGCAGCACCCAGTACTGGACGATGAACTCGATGTCGACCATGCCGCCGCGGTCGTGCTTCAGATCGAACAGCTCGGTCTGGTTCGGGTGCCCGGCGAGCACCTTGGCGCGCATGTCGACGATTTCCTTCGCGAGGACGTCCGCGTCGCGCGGCGTCGTCAGCACCTGCCGGCGGATCGCCTCGAACGCCGCGCCGATCTCCGCGTCGCCCGCGCTGTAGCGCGCCCGCGTCAGCGCCTGGTGCTCCCAGACCCACGCGGTGTTCGCCGCATCGCCTTCGCGCAGCTGATAGCGGCGGAACGCGTCGAGGTCCGTCACGAGCAGCCCGGCCTCGCCGTTCGGCCGCAGGCGCAGGTCGATGTCGAACAGCGCGCCGGCGCCGGTGGCCGTCGTCAGCCAGGTGATGAGGCGCCGCGTGAACGTGGTGTACACGTCGGCCGAGCGATCGTCCGGATCGTCGTACAGGAAGATCAGGTCGAGATCGGATGCGTAGCCGAGCTCCTTGCCGCCGAGCTTGCCGTACGCGATCACCGCGAATTTCGGCACGTCGCGGTGACGCTTCGCGAGCTGCGACCAGACGACTTCGATCGTGACGTCGAGCACCGCGTCGGCGAGCTCCGACAGCCGGTCGCTGACGTGCTCGACCGACAGCTGCCCGGCCAGGTCGATCAGCAGGATCCGGAATACCTCCGCGTGCTGCGCATGCCGCAGCAGGTCCATCTGCTGTTCGGGACCGTCGGCGGCGGCCAGGCGCGCGCGCAGTGCGTCCTTGAACGCCGGCCAGTCGAACGGGCTCGCAATCGCTTCGTCGTCGAGCAATTCGTCGAGCAGCTGCGGGTGGCGGATCAGATAGCCGCCGCCCCAGCGCGTCGCGCCGAGCACCGACAGCACGCGGTCGAGCGCGGCCGGATATTCGGTCAGCAGCGCCAGGTAGACGCCGCGCCGGCTGACCGTCTCGAGCAGGTCGAACAGGCGCACGATCGTGTCGTCGCGGCGCGCGGCGTCGATTTTCGGTGCCGCCTCGAGCGCGCGCTGCGCGACGCTGTCGAAGCGCTGACGGCTTTTTTCCGGCAGCCCCGTATAGCGCGACGAGTGCCATACCGCGCGCAGCCGCGCGAGCATCGCAGCCGGATCGGCGAAGCCGAGGCCCTCGAGGCGCGCCGTCAGCGCGTCGTCCTCGCCGTCGTCGGCGAGTGCGCCGCTCCAGATCCAGGTGGCCGCCGTGTCGTCGCCGGCACTGCACGGGCCGCCGCCCACCTTGTCCGCGAAGATCTGGTCGAACTGCGCCTCGACGAACGTGCGATGCGCGTCGAGCGCCGTCATCAGCGCCGCGTAGTCGGCAAAGCCGAGCGAGGCGGCGAGCGCCGCGCGCTCGTCGGGTTCGACCGGCATCGCGTGCGTCTGCGCGTCGTTGCGGTACTGCAGCCGGTGCTCGAGCGTGCGCAGGAAGTTGTACGCGTCAGTCAGGCGCGCACGCACGTCGTCGGCGATCAAGCCGCGCGCCTGCGCGTGCGCGAGCACCGCGAGCGTGGGCCGCACGCGGAACCCCGCATCCTGGCCGCCGCGGATCAGCTGGAACACCTGCGCGCTGAACTCGATCTCGCGGATGCCGCCGCGGCCGAGCTTGATGTCGTCGGCCTTGTCGGGCCGCATCGACGCGCGGCGCGCGGCTTCGTGGCGAATCTGCTGATGCAGCGAACGGATCGCGCCGATCACGCCGAAGTCGAGATAGCGCCGGTACACGAACGGCTTCACGATCGACTCGAGCTGCGACGCGAGCCGCCGCGCCGCGTCGCTGTCGCCTTCCGACACGAGCCGCCCCTTGATCCAGGCGTAGCGCTCCCACTCGCGCCCCTGCACGTAGAAATACTCTTCGAGCATCCCGAGGCTGCATACGAGCGGCCCGGAATCGCCGTTCGGGCGCAGCCGCATGTCGACGCGAAACACATAGCCGTCGGCCGTGACTTCCGACAGCACGCCGATCAGGCGCCGGCCGAGCCGCGTGAAATATTCCTGCGTGGACAGCGGCGCGCGCGTGCCGCCGGCCGTCTCGCCGTCGTCCTCGTAGACGAAGATCAGGTCGATGTCGGACGACACGTTCAGTTCGCGGCCGCCGAGCTTGCCCATCCCGACGACGCCGAGCACCACGCGCTGGCCGTCGGCGCCGCGCGGCTCGCCGTACAGCGCTTCGAATTCGGCCGACAGCAGCGCGAGCGAGCGCTGCACGGCGAGCTCGGCCAGATCGGTCATCGCGCCCGTCACCTCGGCGACGCTCGCGAGCCCGCGCAGGTCGCGCTCGGCCACCGCGCCGAACACCTCGGTGCGCAATTGCCGCAGCGCGCGCTTCAGCTGTTCGTCGGTCGGCACGGCCGCGCCGGCCGGCGGCACGCCGAGCAGCGCGGTGAGCCGTTCGTCCTGCTGCGCGCGGGTAAGCGGCGTGTCGGCCCAGCGGGCGATCTGCTCGACGAGCGCCGGACGCGCGGCGGCCGCGCGCGCGAGGTAACGGGAATAGGACGTGCTGATCAGGGCGGAAGCGTCGGTCATCGAGAAGCAGGCCTTGCAGTCGGGCCGGCCGGCACGCGCGTGCATTCGATGCGCGCTGCCGGCC
>NZ_KV786719.1:0-38140 GCF_001806955.1 Burkholderia sp. HMSC10F09 | reverse complement strand
CGGCATCGCCCGCGGCCCGCCCCTCGCGCGCCGCGGCCGATGCCGCCTTGTCGCCTGGCCGCGCGCCGCCGTCAGAAAGAGGAATGGATGTCCGAGGATACGTTCGCGTTCCGTCTCAAGGTGCTCCTCGAGCACAAGAAGCTGAGCCTGCAGCAGGTGGCCGACGCGGTCGGCATTTCGCGGCCGGCCGTACACAAGTGGACGCGCGGCGGCGAGATCGACTATTCCAACCTGCGCAAGCTCGCCGCGTTCCTCGACGTCAATTGGGTCTGGCTGCGCTACGGCGACGACGCGGTGAAGGATCTCGGCATCGGCGCACAGCCCGAACTGCCGATGACCGACCTGCGCCGCCGCTATACCGCCGAAATCGTGTCGAGCGAAGCGCGCATGAAGCACGCGCAGGAAGCGGCCGGCATCGTCACCTGGGAATGGAATCTCGTGTCCGACGAGCTGATCTATTCCGACAACTGCGCGAAGCTGTACGGCCGCGAAATCCATAGCAACGAGGAGTTCTGGGACATCCTGCATCCCGACGAGCGCAGCTGGCTCAACAGCCGCGCGCTGCGGGAAGCGATCGACGCGCGCAAGCCGTACGTGTGGGAGTTCCGGATCGTGCTGCCGGACGGCACCGTGCGCTGGATCGAATCGCGCACCGCGACGCTCGTCGACGATGCGGGCCGGCCGACGCGGATGGTCGGCACGACGATCGACATCAGCGCGCGCAAGTCGCTGGAACAGCAGCTGCGTGCGCAGATCGCGCTGCTCGCCGACGCCGAGCGCCTGGCCGGGCGCGGGGCGTGGCAATGGCGGCAGGCGCCGGATGAAGTGATGGTCTCGGACGAATGGTGCCGGCTGTTCGGCGTCGAGCGTGACGATGCGCCGCATCGTCATGCGCAAGTGCAGGCACGCGTGCATCCGGACGATCGCGCCGCGCGCGATGCCGCACTGCAGGAAGCGATGGCGAAGCACGGCGACTATCGCGTGTTGTATCGCGCACTGCTGCCCGACGGCACCGTGCGGCTGATGCTCGAGCAGGGCCACGCGCGGCCCGACGACGAAGGCGACGGCGTGCGGGTGACGGCCATGTGCCGCGCAGCGGAACCCGCCGACGCGATGGCTTTCGCCGCGCAACCGGCCGCGGCGACCACGCCGCACTGACGTCCGGCTGCCCGCGCATCGCGCGTCGCGTACGGCGAGCGTCAGAGTGCGGCCGCGACCGCCTTGCCGAGCGCCGTCGTATCGGCCGTGCCGCCCATGTCGGGCGTGCGCGGCCCGCTCACGAGCACCGTCTCGATCGCGCGCATGATGGCGTCGTGCGCGTCCTTGAAGCGTGCGTCGCCATCGCCGAGGAAATCCAGCATCATCGCGCCGGACCAGATCATCGCGATCGGGTTGGCGATGTTCTTGCCGAAGATGTCCGGTGCCGAGCCGTGCACGGGCTCGAACAGCGACGGGAAGATGCGCTCCGGATTCAGGTTCGCCGATGCGGCAAGACCGATCGTGCCCGTGCACGCAGGACCGAGATCCGACAGGATGTCGCCGAACAGGTTCGAGGCGACGACCACGTCGAAGCGATCCGGCTGCAGCACGAAGCGCGCCGACAGAATGTCGATGTGCTGCTTGTCCCACGCGATGTCCGGATAGCCGGCCGCGATCGCGGCGACGCGCTCGTCCCAGTACGGCATGCTGACCGCGATGCCGTTCGACTTGGTCGCCGCCGTGAGCTTCTTGCGCGCACGCGTATTCGCCAGTTCGAACGCGTACTTGAGGATGCGGTCGACGCCGTGACGCGTGAACACCGACTCCTGCAGCACGAATTCACGATCGGTGCCTTCGAACATCCTGCCACCGACCGACGTGTATTCGCCTTCGGTGTTCTCGCGCACCACATAGAAATCGATGTCGCCGGGCTTGCGATTCGCGAGCGGGCACGGCACGCCGCGCAGCAGGCGCACGGGACGCAGGTTCACGTACTGATCGAATTCGCGGCGGAACTTCAGCAGCGAACCCCACAGCGAAATATGGTCGGGCACCTTCTCGGGCCAGCCGACTGCGCCGAAGTAGATCGCATCGTAGCCGCGCAGCGTTTCGAACCAGTCGTCCGGCATCATCTTGCCGTGCCGCAGGTAGTAGTCGCAGCTTGCCCACTCGAAATGCGTGAACTCGAGGTTCAGGCCGAACTTCGCGCATGCCGCTTGCAACACGCGCACGCCTTCGGGCATCACTTCCTGGCCGATGCCGTCGCCGGCGATCGCGGCGATCTTGAATGTCTGGGTCATTTCCGGTTCTCCCTGTGTGTCGTCGGTACGTCTTGCGTCTGCTTCGATGCGCCGGTGTGCGGCGCTCGGTCGGCGTGCGCGCGACATGCGCGGGTGCACGCAACGCATGGACGACAGGATGCCAGAAAGCGCGGCGCGGATAATCCGCTCAACCGGGGATTCGTCTTGCACGAATCGTGGATAATCGCGGGGCGGCGAGCATCCCGCTCGCAGGAAGCGTTGCCGACCTTGGCGATCCGGTTGAAAACGCGCGCCTCGTCGGGCTCGTCGGGGGTGTCGAGCCGTTGCCGCTTTCCGTTGCGCGTGTCGGCATCGATTTGTCCGATCCACGGTCTGCGCGGGCAATCGATGACTACGCGGTCGATCTTCAAACCGGTCGATCGCCGTCAGTTGCACAACGCAGGCCCGCCCATCATCGCGCCGGCGTGCGCACTTCCCCATCCACCCTCAACGTGCGCGCCCCTCGCGCGACGTCGTATTCGACCGTTTGCGCGGGCGTCACGGCCCCGTACGAAATGCCGTTCACGTACACCGTGCCCTGCTTCAATTCGATCTTGTCCCCGTCGACCGTCGCCGTTCCCCGCTCGCCCTTCAGCACGGCGCCGGCGCATCCCTGCGTCGAAAAGCTGCGAACCGTCGTGTCGGCGATCATCGACGCGCCCTGTCGATCCGGCAACATCGGCTGCATACCCGGCGGCGCAGCGTTCGCCGCACGACATGGCGACGCGTCCCCGCCGCCCGCGCCATACGCAGCGCCGCAGACGATGGCGCATCCGACACACAGCATGGCCGCCGATGACTGCAGTCCGTTCATGCCACCCTCCATTGCGTGCCCATCGATTCTTCGGATCCAAGCGCGATAGATCCTGAGCGCAAGTGTGCCTCGAATCGCGTCGAAGCGCTTTAAGTAGACACACTCACACAACAACGTTGCCAGGACGCACCACCGATTCTCACACCGGTCATTCGACGCTTTTTTCAAGAAAAGGGGCGCAACCGGGCTTGCCGAGTTCGCGGCCATGCTCCCGATCAAAGGCTGCGCTATGGCCGCGCACGAATGACGGACGTCGCCCCCCCTGCCCGGCTCGGCGTGAATGACGCATGGCGCGGCACCGACATCGGACGGCAACTGACGACGCACACGATGCGCTTCATCGACGCCATGCATCGTCGCAAACGTGATTTTGGAATGCGAATCGATGGACTGAGCTCATGGTCGCGCGAGCTCGCTTGATGGTTGTGGAGGTTTCTCGCATCGCTGCCGGCACGGCGCTGCACGGCCCCGCGAATATTTTTCGGTGACAATGGTCGGCGTATCAAAATCCGTCGTCCAATGACGACCCGTTTGGAATTGATGCGGAAGCGCCATGAAAGTAGAAAACTCGGAACTCGAAGCGTTTGTCGCCGTCGCGGAACTGGGGACGTTCCATCGTGCGGCGGAGAAGCTGCACCTCACGCAGCCGGGGCTTTCCCGTCGCATCCAGAAACTGGAGCAGGCGCTCGGCGTCGAGTTGTTCCAGCGCACGACGCGCAGCGTGACGCTCACCGGCGTGGGCCGCCAGTTCCTGCCGATGGCGCGCGAGCAGATCGCGCAGCTCGGGATGATGCTGTCGTCGATCCAGGAAATCGCGGAGAAGCGCTACGGCAAGGTGCGCGTCTCGAGTATTCCGACCGTCGTTGCGCAACTGCTGCCGAAGGTGCTGCTTCAGTATGCAGAGAAATATCCGCTGATCGGCGTGCAGATCCTCGACGGCAATCACGACTTCGTGCTGTCGCAGGTGCGCGCGGGCATCGCGGAGTTTGGTGTGAGCCTGCATCCCGGCGACGACGAGGACCTGCTGTTCGAGCCGCTGTTTCCCGATCGCTACGTGCTGGCCGTGCATCGCGACGACCCGCTCGCACAGCTCGAGGGCGTGACGCTCGCCGAGCTGCGCCACGCGCGCCTCGTAATCGGCGGGCGCGACAGCGGCAACCGGCTGCTGCTCGAAATGCTGATGGGTCAGGAAGCCGTGCGCCTGCGCTGGTTCTACGAAGTCGAGCACATCTCGTGCGTCGCGGCACTCGTCGCGGCCGGTGTGGGCTGCGCGATCCTGCCGCGCAGCGCGGTCGACGGCATCGGCATGCTCGCGTCGCCCGACGTGCGTGCGGTGCCGATCACGAGCCCCGTCATCTCGCGCACGGTCGGCATCGTCCGGCATCGCGCGGTGTCGATGTCGAGCATGGCGAGCGACCTGTGCGCGCTGGTCAAGGCCGCCGCCGCGCGGGAATAAGTTGCGCATGCCGGTTTGATAGCGTTCGCGCATGAATCGCGAGCAGACTCGCATTGGACGGCCGGAAATTGGCCGCGGACGATAAGTGGCAGACAGTACCGGCCCACCCCACGGCCCGGCTGCAGCAAGGAGCCACCATGCATTTCGACGTCATCCTGCGCCACGGCGAACTGATCGACGGCACCGGCGCCGCCCGCTTCAGCGCCGACATCGGCGTGAGCGGCGCGCACATCGCCGCGATCGGAGACCTGTCGCACGCGTCGGCCGATCAGGTCATCGACGTCTCGGGCCGCATCGTCGCGCCCGGTTTCATCGACAGCCACACGCACGACGACGCGTTCGTGCTGACCGATCCCGATGTCGAGCCGAAGGTCGCGCAAGGCGTGACGACCGTCGTCGCCGGCAACTGCGGGATCAGCCTCGCGCCGCTGCTGGCCGAGCACGAGGTGCCGCAGCCGCTCGACCTGCTCGGCGCATGGCAGCGGTTCCGCTTTCCGAGCTTCGCCGCCTATCTCGACGCGCTCGACGCGACGCCCGCCGCGGTCAACACGGCCGCGCTGGTCGGCCACTCGACCTTGCGCGTGCGTCACGTCGCCGATCTGCAGCGCGAAGCCAATACGGCGGAGATCGCCGCGATGCGCGCCGACGTGCGCGAGGCAATGGCCGCAGGCGCGTTCGGCGTGTCGTCGGGCACGTTCTACCCGCCCGCCGCCGCCGCGACGCAGGCCGAGCTGATCGACGTGTGCGCGCCGCTGCGCGACACCGGCGGCGTATTCGCGACGCACCTGCGCGACGAGACCGCGCAGATCCTCGCGTCGCTCGATGAGGCGTTCGCGATCGGCCGCGCGCTCGGCGTGCGCGTCGTGCTGTCGCACCATAAGGTCGCCGGCAAGGAAAACCATGGGCGCTCGGTCGAGACGCTCGCGCGCATCGACGCGCAACGCGCGCTGCAGCCGCTATGCCTCGACTGCCATCCGTACACGGCCACGTCGACGATGCTGCGTGCGGATCGCATCCGCCAATCGTCGCGCGTGATGCTCGCATGGTCGAAGCCGCATCCGGAACTGGCCGGCCGCGATTTCCATGAACTGCTGCCGCTGTTCGGCGATTCGGTCGACGCGGCGATCGACGCGCTGCGCCCGGCCGGCGCGATCTACTTCGTGATGGACGAAGGCGACGTCGAACGCATCTTCCGGCACGACCTGACGATGGTCGGCTCGGACGGCCTGCCGAACGACACGCGCCCGCACCCGCGCCTGTGGGGCACCTTCCCGCGCGTGCTCGGCGAATTCTCGCGGCGGCGCGGACTCTTTCCGCTGGAGACGGCGGTGCACAAGATGACGGGGCTCACGGCCACGCAGTTCGGTCTTGCCGGGCGCGGCGAGCTGAAGGTCGGTCATTGCGCCGACCTCGTCGTGTTCGATCCCGAACGCGTGCTGGATCGCGCGACCTTCGAGCATCCGACGCTGCGCCCCGAAGGCATCGACCATGTTTTCGTCAACGGCCGCGCGGTGCTCGCGCATGGGCAGCACACCGGCGCACGCCCGGGCCGCGCGCTGCGCCGTCAGGCCGCCACGCCGATTCGCCACAACGACCGCCTCGCGGGGAACTGATCATGGCAAGCACCAACGACACGGCACGGATGCACGACATGCCATCCGAACGCGATGCCGGCACCGCCGCCGATATCGACGCCCTTTACGGCAAGCTCACGCGACGCATCATTCCGCTGATTCTCGTGTGCTACTTCTTCGGCTATCTCGATCGCGTCAACGTCGGCTTCGCGAAGCTGCAGATGGCGGCCGACCTGCACCTGTCCGAAGCCGCATACGGCGTCGGCGCCGGGCTGTTCTTCGTCGGCTATCTGCTGCTGCAGGTGCCGGCCGGCTGGCTCGTGCAGCGCATCGGCGTGAAGAAATGCATCGCCGGTTCGATGCTCGCGTGGGGCGCCGTGTCGATCGGCACGCTCGCGACGACCGGCCAGACCAGCTTCTACGTGCTGCGCTTCCTGCTCGGCGTGACCGAAGCGAGCTTCTTCCCGGCGGTGATCGCCTATTTCAGCGTGTGGTTTCCGTCGCGACGCCTGTCGCGCGTGATGGCGCTGCTGTTTCTCGCGATGCCGCTCGGCGTCGTGATCGGCGGCCCGCTGTCGGGCTGGATCATGGACGCGACGCACGGCGGCTTCGGGCTGCGCGGCTGGCAATGGATGTTCCTGCTCGAAGGCCTGCCGGCCGTGCTGCTCGGCCTCTATCTGCTCGCGTCGGTCACCGAGCGCATCGATGACGCGCGCTGGCTGACCGACGCCGAAAAGCGGATGATCCACGCGGAGATGGCGCAGGAAACCGAAGGCAAGCGCGCCCACCTCGGCGCCGCGCTGCGCGAGCCGACGCTGTGGCTACTGTTCGCGACGTCGTTCCTCTACAACATCGGCAACTACGGGCTGATTTTCTGGATGCCGACGATGATCAAGGCGCTCGGCTCGCTCAGCAACTTCGCGGTCGGCGTCGTCAGCGCGGTCCCGTATCTCGTCGCCTCGGTCGCGATGGTGCTCAACGCACAGCACTCGGTGCGCACCGGCGAGCGTCGCTGGCACACCGCCGCGCCTGTCATCGTCGGCGGCGTCGCGCTGCTCGCGAGCGTCGGCATGCGTGCGCACCCGCTGCTCGCGGTCGTGTGCCTGACCGTCGGCGTGGCCGGCATCATGAGCACGCTCGCGATGTTCTGGAGCCTGCCGTCGCGCATTCTCGCCGGCGAGGCCGCCGCGGGCGGCGCGGGGCTCGTCAACATCGGCGCGGCCGTGGCAGGCTTCGTCGGGCCGTCGATCATGGGCTATCTGAAGGCGATGACGGGCAGCACCGAGATCGGTGTCGCGCTGCTCGCGCTCACGCTGTTCGGTGCGGCTGCGCTGATCCTGTCGATCCCGCGCCGCTTCATCGGCCGCGCCTGATCATGCCGACCGATACGATCGACATGCGCGACGCACTCGGCATCGCGTGGGCGGTTCGGACGGGCCGGCTGAGTGCCGTCCAGGTCGCCCGGCAGGCGCTCGACGACATCGGCACGCGCCATGCGCAGTTCAACGCGATCAGCATGTGCTTCGATACCCGTGCGCTCGAGGCGGCGGCGCGCGTCGACGCGTGCGTGCGCGCGGGCCGCGACGCCGGGCCGCTCGCCGGTGTGCCGTTCGTCGTGAAGAGCAATTTCGACGTCGCCGGCTATGCGACCGTCGCAGGTTCGCCGACCCGGCTTCGCGCGCCTGCGGCGCGCTGCGACGCGTCCATGGTCGATCGCCTCGTGCAGGCCGGCGCGGTGCCGGTCGCCGCAACGCATATGGACGAATTCGCGTGCGGCGCGACCGGCGTCAATCCGCATTTCGGTGCGGTGCGCCTGCCGGCCGACGCTTCACGCATGACCGGCGGCTCGTCGAGCGGATCGGCGGCCGCAGTGGCTGCCGGCCACGTGCCGCTCGCGCTCGGCAGCGACACGAACGGCTCGATTCGCGCACCCGCTGCACTGTGCGGCGTATGGGCGATCAAGCCGACGCACGGGCGGCTGTCGATGGACGGTTGCGTGCCGTATGCGTCTTCGCTCGACGCGGCCGGCGGGTTCGCGGCGAACCTCGACGATCTTTGCGCGCTTTACGACGCGTTGTCCTGTACGAGCCGCGACGACGCACCGATCGGCCACGCGCCGCTGCGCGTCGGCGTGCTCACCGGGGAATTCGAACGCCGGGCGGATGCGCAGGTGCGCCGTGCGGTCGAGCGAGCGACCGCGTGCTTCGCGCAACACGACCATGTGCAGGCCGTGCCGATCGATGAATCGGTGCTCGAGCCGATCCGCGCGAGTGCGCGCCTCGTGTCGAACTTCGAGGTCGCGCGCCGTCATCGCGCGCTGCTCGATGCCGACGCGTCGCGCGTGTCCGCGCATCTGCGCGAGCGTATTCGCACCGGGCTCGCCATCGACGATGCCCCGTACACCGACGCGCTCGCCCATCGCGCCGAGTGGCAGGCACGCCTGGCTGCACTGTTCGAACGCTTCGACATCCTGATCGCGCCGGCAACGCCGTATGTCGCGCCGCGCTTCTCCGATGCAACGGTCGACGTCAACGGCGAGGCGCTCGATCCGAAGACGACGCTCGGCATGTTCACGCAACCGATCTCGTTTGCCGGGCTGCCCGTGGTCAGCGCGCCGTGCCACGCGAAGGGCGAGCTGCCGGCGGGCGTGCAGTTGATCGGCCGGCCCGGCGACGAGCGGCGATGCCTGGCCGCCGCGCGGCGGCTCGTCAGTCCGAACCGGTGAGGTGCGGCGGTTTCCTGCCGCGCGTGTTACACGTCAGTCGCGCGTGCCCGCCGGCTCCGGCGCGCGGTAGTTCAACCGCTCGGACAGTTCGCCGGCGGCCTTCAGCACCTTGCCGACGAGCCCTTGGTCGAGCATCGACTTCTCGAGGAAAGGCCGCGCGACCGTCAGCGTGACCGCGGCGACGATCAAACCGCTGCCGTCGCGCACGGGCGCGCTGATCACCGAAATGCCGGGCTCGAACGACGACTCGCTCAGCGCATAGCCTTCCGCCGCATATTTCTGCGCACGCGCATGGACTTCGGCGGCCGTGCGCGGCGTATGCGGCGTGTAGGTCGGCAGCATCGGTTCGGGAAACAGCGCTTCGAGCTCCGCCAGATCGAGATCGCCGAGCAGCACGTGGCCGTGTACCGACGCATGCGCGGGAATCCGCGTGCCGATATTGACCTTGATCGCGCTCATCACGGAATCGTGCGTCCACGCCTTGGCGACGAACACGACGTCGCGTCCGTCGCGCACGACCAGATGACTCGCGAAACCGGTCTCGTCGCGCAGCCGCTCGATCACCGGCGTGCCGATATCGGTCAGCGCGAGCGAACTCAGATAGTCGAAGCCGAGCTTCATCACGCGCGCGCCGAGCCGGTAGTCGCGGTCGCGATTCGCACGTTCGAGGTAGCCGAGCGTATGCAGCGTCTGCACGAGACGCAGCGCGGTCGTACGCGGCAGGCCGAGGCGCTGCGCGATCACGTTGGGCGTCAGCACCGGCTCGCGAGCATTGAACAGTTCGAGCACCCTGAGGCCGCGCTCCAGCGCGGGTACCAGGTAAGTCTCGTCGTCGGCAGGCGTGCCGGTCGTATCGGGTGTATCCGGATTCATCGTGGGCTGGCGTGTCAGTCTTGCACGGTCGACTTCAGCGGCTCGGGCGAGCGGCCGCCGCGTTCGGGCGGATCGAGGTCGATGCGTTTGACCTCGCCGAGCAGGAACGTGTAGCACAGCGCGCCGATCACCGCGAACACGCTGATCAGCCCGAGCGCCCATCCGAACGAACCCGTCTCGCGGACGATGAAGCCGATGGCGATCGGCGTAACGATACCAGACAGGTTGCCGACGAAGTTGACCGCGCCGCCCGTGATGCCGAGCATGCTGCGCGGCGCGATGTCGCCGATCAGCGACCACGATGCGGACGCGACGCCCTGCGCGAAAAACGCGAACGACATGATCGCGATCACGATCCAGTTCGTGTCGGTCAGCACCGTCAGCGTCATCGTCGGCACCAGCAGCAGGCCCGTGATGATCGGCGTCTTGCGCGCGGTACCGACGCTCGCGCCGCGTCGCAGCAGCCAGTCCGATAGCGCACCGCCGGCGAGTACGCCGATCGACGCGGCCACGAACGGCACCGAGGCGACGCCGCCTGCCTTGAGCACCGTCATGTGCCGCTCGCTGATCAGGTAGCTCGGGAACCAGGTGAGGAAAAAGTACAGCGACGACAGCGAGGCGAACTTGCCCGCACAGATCGCGACGATCTGCCGGTTGCTGAACACGATCGCGAGCTTGCGCCATGGAAACGGTTCGCCGCGCGCGGGCTTGCCGGTCTCGACGACGGCGCCGCCGCGCCGGATGTGCTCGAGTTCGGCCTGGTTCACCCATCGGCATTGCTCGGGATCGCGGTACAGCAGATACCAGATGCCGGCCCACACGATGCCGACGAGGCCCGTCGCGAAGAAGATCGCGCGCCAGCCGAACGTGCCGGCGATCCAGAACAGCACCGGCGTCAGCGCCGCCATGCCGATGTACTGGCCGACCAGATAGACGCTCGTCGCGCTGCCGCGTTCGCGCTGCGCAAACCAGATCGACACCACGCGGTTGTTGATCGGGAAGGTCGGCGCCTCGGCGACGCCGACGCCGAGCCGCAGCCCGAACAGCGTCGCGAAGCGGCCGGCGAAGCCCTGCAGGAACGTGAAGCTCGACCAGATCAGCAGCGCCAGCGCATACATCGCGCGCGAGCCGAAGCGATCGACGACCCAGCCGCCCGGCAGGTTCGCCAGCACGTAGGTCCACGAATACGCGGAGAACAGCACGCCGATCGCCACCGGGTCGAGCCCGAACTCGTGCTTGAGCAGCGGCGCGGCGACCGACAGGTTCGCGCGGTCGACATAGTTGACGACGGTGCCGACGAACACGAGAAACAGCATCAGGAAGCGGACGCGCGTGGGTTTCCGGGCAGCGGTATCGGGCATTCGGTCGTCTCTCGTCGGTGTCGTCGGTTTGGCTCTTGAATGTCCATATATGGACATTTCGACCATCGGAGCCGCGATCATCGCGTGGTCAAAAATGCCGGTCAAGCAGCGCTTGATTATTTTTCCGCTTGCACGGCGTCGAGCGGCAGTCCTATGATTTTTCCACGTAATAACGAAACGACCACCTATGGTCAATTAGACACAGATCTGCCCTCACTCCACTTCCGAAATCCGACACATGAAAATCCTGCCTCGCACGCTTCTGATCGCCGGCTGCGGCGTCTCGCTGGTTTCGCTCGCCCATGGGCAAAGCAGCGCGTTGACGTTGTGGGGGCAGGTCGATTCCGGCATCACGTACATCAGCAACAAGCGCGGCGGTTCGTCGTGGGGCACCGCCTCGGGCATCGGTTCGCCGACGCGCTGGGGGTTGCGCGGCAACGAGGATCTCGGCGGCGGCTATCGCGCCGTGTTCGCGCTCGAGAGCGGCTTCAACGTCAACACGGGCGCGCTGATCAAGACCAATACGCTGTTCGACCGGCAGGCCTACGTCGGCCTCGACGGGCCGCTCGGCACACTGACGCTCGGCCGCCAGTCCGATCTGATGGACGACGTCGCGATCCGCTATTCGAATGCGTTCTGGAACCGCAGCCTGTACTCGTTCCATGCGGGCAATCTGGACAGCCTGACCAACGGCTACCAGATCGAGAACGCCGTCAAGTACCGCAGCCCCGACTGGTACGGCGTGCGGGTCGGCGCGCTATACGGCTTTGCGGGCTCGGATGCGAGCGGGCACAGCGCGGGCGCGTACGCGACGTACGATCGCGGACCGCTGTCGGCCGGCGTCACCTACATGACGAGCAAGCGCCGCGTGCTCGATCTCTACAACTACTTCGGCTGGACACGCTTTCTCGGGCAGACGCTGTCGGCGCAGCAGACGTTCCAGTCCAACGCGGTCGACAATCTCGGCATCGGACTCACATACCGGGTCGTGCAGCCGTGGACGATCAACTTGCTGTACACGCGTACCGACATCAAGGGTGCGCGGGCGGCCACGCACATGCAGAACATCGATGCGGGCACGCTCTACCAGTTCACGGCGGCGGAAGCCGTCACGCTCGACTACACGTATTCGCGCATGGAAGGCATGCACTGGAACACGTTGGAAGCCGGCAACCTGTATTCGCTGTCGAAACGCACGCAGCTGCAGGCGACGCTGACGTGGCAGCTCGCGTCGGGCAACGGCGCGACGGCCGCGACCTATCCGAACGGGCCGTCGTCGGGCAGGTCGCAGTTGCTCGCGCATGTTGGGATCACGCATTCGTTCTGAACGCGCGTTCCATACCGGGCGATCGGCCGAATGCGCGCAGCAGTCGCACGACCATGAAAAACGGGCCTGTCGGCCCGTTCACGCCCCTCCATGAAATCGGCGTTGCTTCTCGTTCGTCTCAGAACCGGTGAATGATCCCGGCACCGAACGCGAACTGATTGCCGGTCGACGACGGCGCCGTGTTCAGCCCGTCGCCGAGCGTCGCGGTCGCATTGACGATATTGCCGGCGCCGTTCGTACCGAGCGTCTTGCCCTTCGCATGCTGATACGCTTCGAGCAGATACAGCCCGGTGCGCTTCGACAGCGAGTAGTACTGCGACAGGTTGAACTGATGATATTGCGCGCTATCGGTGATGCCGTTCGATTCCGTCGCGCGCGTATACGCATAGCCCGCACCGAAATCCCACACCGCCGACGGCTTCCAGTGCAGCACCGCGCCCGCCGTATTGAAGATCGCCGTATTGAAGAACTTCGATGCGGCACCGGGAATGTACTGCGTGTTCGTGTACGTCGCCGTTGCATCCCACGCGTCGCTGAACCGGTAGCTGAGGCCGACCGCGAAGCGCTGCTGCGCCTTCGCCGTCTGATAGCCGTTCGTGACCGCCGACACGCCGATCTGCGAGCCGCCGTTCGACGTCGTCGAATTCGCGCCCCACGCGCCGCCCGCGGTATTCGAGTTGTTGACGCGCTCGAACGCGACGCCGACGCCGAGCGGACCGGCCGCATACTGAATGCCGGTTGCCCACGTCGAGCCGGCGTTCGTGCTGCCCGCGACGCCGCCGAGCGAGTACGAGCCGCTCAGCGTCAGGCCGTACCATTTCGGCGACGTGTATTCGATCGTGTTGTTCGCACGGTAGATGGTGTCGAGCCCGTCGACGTCGCCCGGGTGCGCGCCGTAGTAGCCCGTGATCCACGTGATCGGGCTGAACGGCGCCATCGTCTGGTAGTACGACGCGTACTGCCGCCCGGCGGTCAGCGTGCCGTACGTCGCGTTGGTGAGCCCGACCCACGCCTGCCGGCCGAACATCGCGTCGGTGTACTGCGCGGCGCCGGTGCCCGAATTGAATCCGGATTCGAGCGTGAAGATCGCCCTCGTGCCGCCGCCGAGATCCTCCGAGCCCTTCAGGCCGAACCGGCTGCCGGCCCACACGCCCTGATTCATCTTGACGAGCGACTTGCCGCCGGACGTCGAGCCGACCGTCGTCGCGCTGCTCTGGTAGCCGATGCCGTTGTCGACGATCCCGTACAGCGTGACGCTGCTTTGCGCGAATGCCGGGGCAGCGACCGCGAACGCGACGCCGGACGTCAGCGCCGTCCGCCATGCCTGCTTCTTCATCGATATGTCTCCTTCGTTGGTTTTGTCTGACAGGATTGAATTGGCGAGCGGCGCATCGACGCCGCTCGTTCGATCACGGGCGGTACGCACGCCAGCCGTTGCCGCCCGTGCACGCGAGTAGCGAACCGTTCACGCGGCACGTCGCTTCGTAGCCCGGCGAGTACAGCCATTCGCCGGCCCAGTGCAGGTCGACGAACGGATCGGCCTTCGGCGTGTCGGCGACGAAGTTTGCCGCGTCGTCGGTGCTGCCGCTGCCCGTGTAGCGCGCGGTGGCCGGATACGGAAACACCGGCCGCGTGCGCGTCGTGTTGCCGCTCGCGTCGACGATCGACGCGACGATCCGGCCCGGCGTCGTGCCCGTCTCGGTCCACGCCATCAGCGGCGTCAGCACGTCGAACACGTTCGGCCCCTGGCCGCCGCCGCAATGCGCGACGCCCGGGAACAGGTAGAAGCGCGCGAAGCGGTCGACGTTCGCGTCGCCCATGTAGCGCTTCATCGCTTCGTAATATTCGATGCTCGAGCGCGGCGAGATATGCTGGTCCTCGAGGCCGTGCCAGAGCAGCAGCTTGCCGTTGCGGCCGGCGAAGCGGCTCAGGTCGGGATCGGTCGCGGCCAGATAGTTCGACACGGGGACCACCGTCTTCAGGAAGCCCGCGAGCGTGAACTTCAGATCGCCGATCGTCGCGGACGGATACGACGCGTTGTAATAGTCGAGGTAGCGCAGGAACGGCAGCACGAAGCCGATCGTGCCGCTCTGCGCGGTGGCCGTCGCCGGCACGAACAGCGTCCAGTTCAGCTCCGAGCCCCACTCGCGCGATACGAACGGTTCGAGCCGCAGCCCGTCGGCCGTCGTCGCGCCGTCGTGAAGCCGGCGTACGACGGCCGCCTCCTGCGGCGTCAGGCAGGTCGCATCCGCCTGGCCGGTCGCGCACACCAGCGTCGCGGGATCGAAGCGGCACGCGCGCGGATTGTCGATCACGCCGTCGACCACACCATCCAGCGCATCGCATGCTTTCAGCACGGCGGCATGCAGCATCGGCAGCTTGCCGGCGAGCAGGATCGCGTTGCCGGTCTTCGGATCGGTGTTCACGGCGGCGGGCCACGCGTGATGAAACGTGTTCTGCACGATCAGGTCGTTCGCGGGCGCGCCGGCGGCGATCCCGTCGAAATCGTCGGGATAGCGCTGCGCTTCCATCAACGCCTCGCGGCCGCCGTCCGAACAGCCGTCGAAGTACGCATAGCGTGCGGGCCGCGCATAGAAGCGCTGGATGATCGCCTTCGCGACCTGCGCGGTCGCATGCTCGGCGCGATACGCGAAGTCGAGCTTCGCGCGCGGGTCCAGCGCCCAGGCACCGTCGTTGCCGCCTTCGTGCCCCATGTCGGTTGCGGCCATCGCAATCGTACCGTTCGTCACCGGCACGCAGGTCGATGCCATCGGTGCGTTGACCGACAGATCGCCGCACAGGCCGCCGCATCCGGTCTGCAGATAGCGCTGCGTCCAGCCCTGCGTCGGCAGCTGGAGCTCGAACAGCGATGCGCCGGGGCCGATCGTCCCCTTCACGTCGCACATCGGCGCGGCCAGCGTGTTGTTGCCGACGACCGTGCCCGCGGGCAGCACGGTCGCGGACGCGATCGTGACAGGGCCGTCGGTCACGCCGCTCAGGTCGAGCGACGCGATCGCCTGACACGACATCGCCGGCATCACGGCCGGCAGATTCGCGAGACCGCCGCTGCTCGCTGCACTTGCCGCGCTCGCCGCCAGCGGCCAGCCGATCATCACCGCGCAGAGCCATCCGATCGCGATCGCCAGCCGCCGCAGCAGCCGCTCCGTTCCGCTGCCCGTCTCGCGTCCACCCGTGCGCCGCGCGCACGCTGCGTTGCCGTTCGTCTCCATGTCCGTCTCCTGTCGTTTTGATTGGCGAGCCATACGCGCGTGTCGCGCGACGGCCGTTCGTGAAAGCGTCGACACGCGGTTGAACGCCGTGCATCGACAGGCGCGACGTTCCGTGGTCAGCATAACCAGCGACGTCGTATCGCTGCGTTGCGAACCGCGGGCCGTG
Organism: Burkholderia sp. HMSC10F09; assembly: GCF_001806955.1. Classification (NCBI taxonomy): domain Bacteria; kingdom Pseudomonadati; phylum Pseudomonadota; class Betaproteobacteria; order Burkholderiales; family Burkholderiaceae; genus Burkholderia; species Burkholderia sp. HMSC10F09. Next base: position 22,335 of record NZ_KV786719.1, on the reverse strand, counting down.
CCATCCGATCTGTTTATCGCTCGGATGCAGCCGACGCGCGCCGCCATCCGGTCGCGTATTACGACGTCACGCCGGCTCCATCCCGCACGCGCGCTTTGCCGCATCGTTGTGCGGCGAAGCCAGATAGGCGAGAAACTGCGCGGCCGAAGCCGGTTCGCGCGCCGCCGTGCAGACGGCCGCCGCGAACACCGTGATCGACTGAATCGTGTCGGGAAGCAGGCCCGCGACGTCGATACCGTCGACGTTCGTCAGCTCGCTCAATTGCTGAAAGCCGAGCTCGACGTCGCCGGATGCGATCAGCGAGCCAACCGGTACGCCGGGCGGCGCCTGCACGATGCGCGACGCGAGCGCATCGGCGATGCCCCAGCGCGCGAACAAGCGGTTCAGATGCACGCCGCTCGGCCCGGTGGAGTAGCCGATCCGGCGTGCGCGCAGCACCGCGTCGCGCACTGCGGCTTCGGTGCCGAGATCGGGGCGCGGCGTGCCGGCCGGCACTGCCGCCGCGATGGCCGAGCGCGCGACGTCGACGCGGCCTTCCCTATCGACCCGGCCCTCGGCCGCGAGCCGCTCGATCGCGTCGGCTGCGAGCACGACGAAGTCGAACGGCTCGCCGGCCTGCACGCGACGCGCGGCATCGACACCGCCGATCGACGTGACGTCGACGCGGCCGCCCGTGTCGTGCGCATAGCACTCGACGAGCCGGGCGAGCAGCGATCGCGTCGCCATCGACGAGATGCCGGCGATCGCGGCCGGCGTGCGGGGCGCGTGTGCCATCGTCGCCTCCGCGTCAGTCGATATAGCGCAGGCCGGCCTGCCGCAGCGGCTCGCGCATGTCGTACATGTCGAGGCCGAGCACGCCGGACGCGAGCGTCTCGCGCTTTTTCGCCTCGTTCGCTTCGCGCGCAAGCGCCTTGTCGAGCACGTCGGCCGCCTGCGCGGCCGGCACCGCGACGACGCCGTCGTCGTCGGCGACGATCACGTCGCCCGGATGCACGAGCGCGCCCGCGCAGACGACCGGCACGTTCACCGAGCCGAGCGTCGCCTTGATCGTGCCTTTCGCGGAGATGGCCTTGCTCCATACCGGAAACTGCATCGCCTCGAGCACCGCGACGTCGCGCACGCCCGCGTCGATGATCAGCGCATGCGCGCCGCGCGCCTTGAAGCTCGTCGCGAGCAGATCGCCGAAATAGCCGTCCGTGCAGTCCGCGGTGATCGCCGCGACGACGACGTCGCCCGGCCGGATCTGTTCGGCCGCGACATGCATCATCCAGTTGTCGCCCGGATGCAGCAGCACGGTTACGGCCGTGCCCGCCGCATGCGCGCGCGGATAGATCGGACGCATGTACGGCTTCATCAGCCCCGTGCGCCCCATCGCCTCGTGCACCGTCGCGGCACCGAGTTCGCCGAGCCGTGCGGCGATCTGCGCGTCCGCGCGATGGATCGTGCGGTAAACCACGCCGAGTTCGTTCATCTTCACTTCCCCTTCGCTTTCAGTTGCGCATCCAGGCGCGGATACACGCGGCGCGCATTGCCCTCGTAGATCTTGTAGCGCGCCTGCGCGTCGAGTGCCGACGCTTCGATATAGCGCTTCGTATCGTCGTAGTAGTGCCCGCTCTCCGGATCGATGCCGCGAACGGCGCCGATCATCTCGCTCGCGAACAGGAGGTTGTCGACCGGAATCACGCCGGTCAGCAGATCGATGCCCGGCTGGTGGTAGACGCACGTATCGAAGAACACGTTGTTCAGCAGATGCTCGGTCAGCAGCGGCTTCTTCAGTTCCTGTGCGAGGCCGCGAAAGCGCCCCCAGTGATACGGCACCGCACCGCCGCCGTGCGGAATCACGAAGCGCAGCGTCGGAAAGTCCTTGAACAGATCGGACGTCAGGCACTGCATGAACGCGGTCGTGTCCGCGTTCAGGTAATGCGCGCCGGTCGTGTGAAAGCACGCGTTGCAGCTCGTGCTCACGTGGATCATCGCGGGGATGTCGTACTCGACCATCTTCTCGTACAGCGGATACCAGTAGCGGTCCGACAGCGGCGGGCTCGTCCAGTGGCCGCCGGACGGATCGGGATTCAGGTTGACCGCGACGTTGCCGTACGCCTCGACGCACCGGACGAGCTCCGGAATGCAGGTCGCGACGTCGACGCCGGGGCTTTGCGGCAGCATCGCCGCCGGCACGAAGCGGTCGGGGTACAGCCGGTGCACGCGGTAGCACAGCTCGTTGCAGACGGCGGCCCACGTGCTCGACACGTCGAAGTCGCCGATGTGGTGCGCCATGAAGCTCGCGCGCGGACTGAAGATCGTCAGGTCGAGGCCGCGCTCGCGCATCAGCCGCAGCTGGTTCGGCTCGAGCGACTCGCGCAGTTCGTCGTCGCTGATGTTCAGTTCCGCGACCTTCGGCCGCTCGGACGGGCTGTGAATCGCCGCGATCTGGCGATTGCGCCAGGTCTCGAGCGCCTTCGGCGCGGTCGTGTAGTGGCCGTGAATATCGATGATCATTGACACTCCTGTTGCATGACGGGCTGGCCGGATGCCGCGTGTCGGCGCCGTCCCGCGACGCGGGACGCGCGATCGCACGGACGCGGTCAGTGCGCCGGTTTTTCCATTTCCCTCGGTTCGCGTGCGGCCGCGCGCTGTGTCGTGACGATCGCGATCGCCGCGAGCGTGGCGGGCACCGCGAGCATCGACAGGATCGCGTCGAACTTCCAGCCGAGGCCGAGCAGCGCGCCGCCGATCGCCGAACCGAAAATGCTGCCGAAGCGGCCCATGCCGAGCATCCAGCTCACGCCGGTCGCGCGCGCGACGGTCGGGTAGCGGCCCGGCGCATACGCGTTCAGCCCCGTCTGCGCGCCGCTCATGCAGAAGCCGGCCGCGAACACGAGCAGCGCGAGCGACGACGACAGCGCGCCGGCCCACGCGAGCACGGCCACGCACAGCGCGCCGCCGAGATACGCTGCGCCGATCACGGGTGCCGGCCGCACCTTGTCCATCAGCCAGCCGACGCCGATCGCGCCGATCGTCCCGCCGATCTGGAACATCGCCGTCACGTTCGCGGCCGTGCTGACCGACAGGCCCGCATCCTTGATCAGCGTCGGCAGCCAGCCGGTCAGCAGATAGATCACGAGCAGTCCCATGAAGTACGTGATCCACAGCGATACCGTGACGACGCCATAGCCTTGCGAGAACAGCACGCCGATCGGCTTGCGCGTCGGCAGCGGCGGCTCGTTCGAGACGAACGTCTCGTTGCCGTCGAAGCGTGCGCCGCACACGCGGTTCAGCAACGCGCCGATGCGCTGAGACGGCGCACCGCGCACGGCCAGCAGCCGCGCCGATTCGGGCAGCAGCCACAGTTGCAGCGGAATCAGCAGCAGCGGCAGCGCGCCGCCGAACAGCAGCACCGCGCGCCAGCCGTGCACCGGAATCAGCCAGCCGGCGACGAAGCCGATCAGCGCCGAGCCGAGATTGAAGCCCGTGAACATGATCGTGATCATCAGCGACCGCATCCGCTGCGGCGCATACTCCGACAGCAGCGTCGTCGTGTTCGGCATCGCGGCGCCGAGCCCGATGCCGGTCAGCAGCCGCAGCACGGCCATCTGAACCGGCGAGCCCGCATAGGCGGTCGCGATCGTGAAAAGGCCGAACAGAAACACCGACGCGATCAGCACGCGCTTGCGCCCGAACCGGTCCGCGCTCGGGCCGGCGACGAGCGCACCGATCACGAGGCCGATCGGCGCCGCGCTCATCACGAGCCCGAATTCGGGCCGCGAGATCGCCCAGTCGCGAATCACCGACGGCGCGACGAACCCCATGATCGCGACATCCATCCCGTCCGCAATCACGACGAGGCAGCACAGCGCGACCAGCAGCCACTGGTAGCGCGACACCGGCCGGTCGTCGATGAACGACTTGATGTCGATTGTCTTTCCACTTGCCATCCTGTTTCTCCTGTCTCCTTGGTGGCGAGCCGCGCTTCGCTTCGCCATCCTATTTATCTGAGCCGGTCTCCTGCGGAGGCCGGCGACGCACGCGGCAACGTTGCCGCGTGCGCATTCGCTAGCTTTCGTTGCCCTCCGTGCCGGCGTCCCAGCCGAGCGGCCCGGCGCTCTTGCCGGCGACCGAATACAGCGCGCCGGGCGCATTGCGCGTGCGCTGAAAATCTTCCAGCGATTCGCCACGCATCGCCGCATAGATGTGCAGGTTCGACACGCCCGTCACCGCGCCGAGTTTTTCCAGCAGGAAGAAGATCACGCCGTAGCGCAGCAGGGCGGCCCAGTCGCGCCGGCGGATCAGGTCGCGCTCTTCGTCGCTGAGGCCCGCCGCCGCAAAGCTCGCTTCGGGGTCGGCGAGGAACTGCGCGCGATGGGCAGGCTCGATCATCCGGTGCAGATAGTCGTTGATCCGGTACGCACGCACCGCGCGCGCGATCGTGAACGGATACGTGCCGGGCAGGCGCTCGACGCCGTCGAGCTCGGCCGCGATGCGCCGACGGTGCCGTTCGACGGCGGCCGTGTCGACGTCCGGGTCCGCACTTTCATAGATGGCGGTCGCGATGCCCGTCATCGACGGCAGGTAGTAGCTGCGATGCCGGCACACGACGCCGGCCGGCAGCGCGCCGCGCATCGTAAGCCACATCACGACCTCGGCGCCTTCGAAGCCGCCGAGCGTCGCGTATTCGGCCAGCGTCATGCCGGCGAGACGTTCGGGATCGCGCTCGAACAGATCGAGAAAGCGCCGGTCCCATTCCGGATCGTTGAAGCCCGCGCGTTCGCCGTGCACCTGGTGCGACAGTCCGCCGGTCGCGACGATCGCGACGCGCAGGTCTTCCGGATAGCTTTCGATTGCGCGGCGCAGCGCCTGCCCGAGCCGGTAGAAGCGGCGCGCGGACGGCACGGGCAGCTGCAGCACGCCCATCTGCAGCGGCACGAGGCGCACCGGCCAGTCCGGGCGATGCGGACACAGCACCGACAACGGCGAGAAACAGCCATGATCGAGCGGCTTGTTCTGGAAGAACGACATGTCGAACTCGTCGGCCATCAGCGACTGGCCGATATGCGCGGCGAACGCCGGATCGCCGGCGATCGGCGGCAGGTCGCGCGCACCGCCGCCTTCGTCGGCCGGATGCCATTGCGGCCCGACGCCGAGCGCGAATGCCGAGTAGTGATCGAAGAAGAACGACGTCACATGGTCGTTGTAGATGAACAGCAGCACGTCCGGGCGCTGCGCGTCGAGCCATGCGGCGAGCGGCGCGAAGTTCTCGAAGATCGGCGCCCAGACCGGATCGTCGCGCTTGTTCTTGTCGAACGCGAACCCGATCGTGGGCGTGTGGGAGGCCGCGATGCCCCCGATAATCCGTGCCATGGCCTGTGTGCTCCTTCGCGATGTTCGAATGCGGATCGTCGACTCGACGGGCCGGCAGAGTGGGATGCGCGTGTGCGGTGTGCGCGTCGCCACCGTCGCGGCGGACGGTGCGCGGCGCGCGTGTCGCCGCTCGCCGTTGCCGCCCGATGTCCCGTTTCGATCGGACGAACAACGGATCAGATGGCCCGCCCGGTCGCCGGCAACGGCGCTCACGCTGCTGACCAGGCCGAAATTACCCATTGCGCATCGTCGCCACCCAGTCGGGGTAAACCCTTGGTTTTGAGCGGAAAGTCGCGCGCAGTACACGTTCGGCGAGCGGGCCGCAGGCGTGCCGCACATGCCGCAGGCCCGCGGGACAGGGCTTCCGCCCGCGGCCGTCGCGCGCCGCCCGGCACGCGTGCCGCCGTCGCCCGATTCATTTCCGATAAATAAAACAGATAGGTCGATAAGCAGGACGCAAGTTCGGGCGCCGCCGTTCCGGTAAAGTCGATCGTCATTGGCGCGCGGCCGCGACGACGCGCGTCCGTCCTCCATCGAACTTCCGCGACCATGGATTCCAACGATCTGCCGAACCTTGCGTGTCTGTATGCCGTCCAGCGCGTTGCCGAAACGGGCAGCGTCAGCCGCGCGGCCGCCGCGCTGTTTCGTGCGCAATCGGCCGTCACGCGTGCCGTGCAGGAAGTGGAAGCGGCGCTCGGCGAACCGCTGTTCGATCGCAAGCCGTCCGGCATGCTCGCGACGCCGGTCGGACGCGCGGTGCTGAAACGCAGCGAGCGCGTCTTCGCCGAGCTCGGCGAACTCGCGAACTGGTGTGCGTTGCGGCAGTCGCGCCGCCGTGCGCCCGGCGAAGGCGGGCTGCCGGCGTATCTGCTGAACACGCGGCGGCTGCAGCTGTTCTCGACGCTCGCGCGACACCGTCACATGCCGAGCGCGGCCCGCGCGCTCGGCGTGACGCAGCCGGCCGTCAGCAGCGCGATCCGGATTCTCGAAAGCGGCGCCGGTTTCGCGCTGTTTCACCGCCATCCGCGCGGCCTGCTGCTGACGGCCGACGGCGAAACGTTTCTGCTGCACGTGCGGCGCGCGCTGAACGAGTTGCGGCATGTCGCCGACGACGTCGCCGCATTGCACGGCAGCATCCAGGGCGTGGTGACCGTCGGCGCGCTGCCGCTCGGCCGCACGCTGATCCTGCCGGAAGCGCTCGCGCGCGTCGTCACGCGTTTCCCGAAAGTGCGCGTGATCACCGACGAAAGCGCGTACGAAGCGCTCGTCGCGGGCGTGCGCGCGGGCGACATCGACTTCATCCTCGGCGCGTTGCGCGCGAACGATGCGGCCGGCGACCTCGAGAACGAACGATTGATGTCGGAGAATCTCGTCGTGCTGGCGCGCCGCGATCATCCGCTCGCGCGCGTGCGCAATCTCGGGCTGCGCAGCCTCGCGGCCGCGCAATGGATCCTGCCGCGCAGCCATGCGCCCGCACGCGGCCTGTTCGATGCGCTGTTCCGGCGCATGAAGCTCAAGCCGCCGATGCCGACCGTCGAAAGCGCCGATCTCGCGGTGATCCGCGGGCTACTGCTGCATAGCGACATGCTGGCGGTGCTGTCCGCGCAGCAATTGCATTACGAATGCGAGTCGGGGTTGCTCGCGGTGCTCGACGTGCCGATGCACGACACGACGCGCGACATCGGGCTGATCACGCGCAGCGGCAGCCCGCCGTCGCCGGCGGCGCGCGCGCTGATCGACGCGATACGCGTCGTCGCGACCGACATTGCGCGCGGGCCGCGCATCGTCGCACGAAAAGCCGCGCATTAGCGCGCGTGCGCTACTCGAGTTCGACGCCCTTCAGTTCGGGAATCAGGAACACCGTCGCGACCATGTCGAGCACGTACAGGCCCGCAAGCAGTGCAATCGCCGTCTGGAACGAGTAGCGCGCGGCGAGCGCGCCGACCGTCATCGGGCCGAAGCCGCCGATCGCGCGGCCGATATTCCACAGCACGTTCTGCGCGGTCGCGCGCGCCGCGGTCGGATAGCCTTCGGACATCAGCGTGCCGTATCCGCCCACCATTCCGTTCACGAACATGCCCATCAACGCGCCGGCCCACAGCATCGCGGTCGGATTCGACAGCTGCGCATAGGCGATGACGGTCGCGACCGAGCCGAGCTGATAGATCAGGAACGTCGGCTTGCGGCCGATGCGGTCCGCGAGCTGTCCGAACACCCAGACGCCGAGCATCATCCCGACGACGGTCGCCGCGGTCCACAGCCCCGACTTCGTCAGCGAGAAGCCCATCTGCTTCGACAGGAACGTCGGCAGCCAGATCATGATGCCGTAGTAGCCGAAGTTCTGAACAGCGCACAAGATCACGATGCCGGCGCTCGTACGCGCGGTGCGGCCGTCGGCGACGAGCATCCGAAACGCATTGGACCTCGGCTGCGCGGCGCGTTGCACGAACACCTCGGGCTCGTGCAGCCGGTTGCGCAGCACCCAGGCGAGCAGCGCGGGCGCCACGCCGACGACGAACATCCCGCGCCAGCCGATATGCGCGAGCAGCCACGGCGTGAGCAGCGCCGCAAGCAGCACGCCGACCTGCCAGCCGAGCGCGACGTAGCACGACACGCGTGCACGCCGGTTCGCCGGCCACGCTTCGGCCGCGAGCGCCATGCCGATGCCGAACTCGCCGCCGAGGCCGATCCCTGCGACGGTCCGGTAGACGAGCAGATCCCAGAAGCCGCGCGCGAACGCGCACAGGCCCGTGAAGATCGCGAACAGCATGATCGTCCACGTGAGCACGCGCACGCGTCCGTAGCGATCGCTCAGTGCGCCGAACAGAATGCCGCCCGCGACCGCGCCGATCAGCGTCCATGTAACGAGCGCGCCGCCCTCGCCGGGCGTCAGCCGCAGCGCCGCCGTGATCGCGGGCAGCATGAAGCCGAGAATCAGCAGATCGAAGCCGTCCATCGCATAGCCGATCGCCGAGCCGGCGAGCGCCTTCCACGCGTAGGGACCGACCTGCTGCACAGGCGGCGTCGACGAATCGCCGAGCGCCGAAGAAGGGATGTCTGCTGCCATCGTGTTCTGCCGAAAAATGTTCGCGACATTCTAGGCGAATCGGCGGACGCAGAAAAAAGGAAAGCCGGCCGTCGAACGATCGACGACCGGCTGAACGGGATGCCGCGGTGAAACCGCAGAAGAACGGCGACGCCACATATCGCCGGAAAAACCTGCTCGCGCAACGCGAGCGGCGCCGGCCTGCCGTCCGGCGCGACCTGCATCAACCCTGATCGTCGCCGGGCCACCACGTCTTCGCTTCGCGATCGACGAGCAGCGAATCGAGATCCTTGCCTTCGAGCCATTTCGGCTTCGGGCCGCGGCCGGACCACGAGCGGCCGGTCGTCGGATCGTAGTACTTGGCCGGCGCCTTGCGCTTGCGCTGGACGATATAACCGAGCGCGCTCAGCACTTCCTGTTGCGTGATGCCGTACAGCTCGACTTGCTGCTTGAATGCCGCGAGTGCGGCCTGCTTCTCCTTCTGCTTGGCTTCCGACAGCTTGATGTTCAGGTCTCGAAGCTGCGCTTCGAGATCCCGCAGGGCCTGGGTCATTTATTCATCCTCTTTGGGCATGTTTTCTGAAAAACTCCGATGGCCGAACCTAACACGAAGTTCCGCCGATCCGTGTTGCAATGTGTGACGCGGCCGACCGAACGGCGTCCGAACTTCGTCGAACGCCGGCGCGCCGCCCACACCACACCGTCGAACCGCAACACGCGCACGCGCACGACGCACGCGGCCGGCGACGACCTCCTCGCCGCCGGCTCCGCCCCCTGGCACAGGCGGCATGGCGCGAATGATAACAGTGCGCGGCCCGCGCGTTTCAGGACTTGTGAGGCGCAGCCGATGGCGACGGAAGCGGCGGTGCTTCACGCAGCACCTCGCGCAGCGCGGTGTCGAACGGCGTCGCATGACGAATGCCGAGCGCGTGCAACCGCGCCGCGTCGAGATGGCAGTCGTACGGACGCGGCGTCGCATCGGCCGGCGTGTCGATCGGTGCGAGCGATGCGTGCAGGCCCATCGCCTCGGCGATACGCTGCGCGATCTCGTACTTCGTCATCGCTTCGTCGCCGGACCAATGGCGGATGCCGACGACCGACGCACCGGCCAGATGCCGATGCAGGAGATCGCGGATCACGGCCGCGACGTCGGGCGTGTAGGTCGGATAGCGGATCGCCCATGCATCCATCCCGACCGCCTCGGCGCCCGCGCGCGCGGATGCGACGATCGCCGGCACGAGGCTCGTCACCGCCGACTCGCTCCAGTCGGCGATCGGTCCGTACAGCAGCGGCAAGCGCAGCACGCACGACAGCGGCGACGCGGCGAGCAGCGCCGCTTCGCCTTCCAGTTTCGTGCGGCCGTAGACGTTCAGCGGATTCGGCGTCGCGTCCTCGCGATAAGGTGCCGCGCGCCCGTCGAAGACATAGTCGGTCGAGATGCCGAGCGTCCATGCGCCGTAGCGCGCGGCGAGCGCGCCGATGCGGGCCGGCGCGTCGACGTTGATGGCGCGCGCGCCGGCCGGATCTCGCTCGCAGACGTCCGGGCGCCGCTCGGCCGCGCACACCACGACCGCCGCCGGCCGGTACAGGTCGAATGCGCGTTCGAGGGCCGGCCGATCGAGTACGTCGAGCATCGCGATCTTGTCGGGCGGCAGCGCGAGCAGACGTGCGCCGCGTGTATCGCGGTTGCGAATTGTGGCGATCGTCCCGAATGCCGGATCGCGCGACAGCGACGCGACGACCGCGCGGCCCAGCAGGCCGGATGCGCCGATCACGAGAACGGTGGCGGGACGGGACGACGGGGAAGAGGCTGTCATGTGCAGTGCAGGCGCAGGCCGTAGCGGATTCCGGTCGCCCATCTTAGCGAAGCGCGGGCGTCCCATCAAAAAAGCCCGGCGCACTTGTCGCGCGCCGGGCTGCCGCATCCGCGCGGATGCGCCGCTTCGTCATTGCCGGTCGAGCGAATACCGGCCGGGGCCCGTGAGCGCGAGCAGCAGGAACGCGCCGACGATGCTGATGTTCTTGTAGAAGTTAATCATCGCGAGGTACTGGTCCATGCCTTGGAGCGACCAGTAGCGGTGGCCGATGAACGCGGTCGCGAGCGTATAGACGGCGAACGCGAGCGCGAGCGGACGCGTATAGAACCCGATCGCGATCAGCACGCCGCCGACCAGCTCGACGCCCACCGCGATCGCCGCCGACAGCTCCGGCGACGGCGAACCGGTCGACGCCATATACGCGACGGTGCCCGCAAAGCCGGTCAGCTTTTGCCAGCCGAACAGCACGAACAGGATCATCAACAGTACGCGAGCGGCCAGCAGCAGCTCGTCCTTCTTCGATTCCAGCGACAGGTAACGCATGGCAGTCATCCTTCAATTGACGTTCGTTGCATCCGCAGCGCGCGGCCGCCGCGCGGGCGGCGACGTCGACAACGGACCCTTTCCTCGCACGATCGATCCGTGCGCCGGTCGGCGCGCGTCACGTAGAACCGTCCCGGCCACACCTTCACGGCGCGGTTTCGGAGCGGTTTCGGCGAAGCACGGGTGCAGTCTACTGTCCCTCCGAAATTCATCAATTGGCTGGATTCGGATTGGCTGTCACGATTTGGTGGACAATCGAACCGATCGCCGGCACGCAAAATCGAGACGCCGCATGACGCAGCACCATGCGCCTCCCTCGCGGAACCGGCCTCACACGGCCGCATGCCTCAAGCTATCCACAGTTTTCGTGCATAACCCTGTGGACAACCTCCGTCCGAGCGGCACGCCGTCGGGCGCGCGTCGGTGTCGGTACCGATCAGTGCTGGACGCCCCAACGCCGCACGGTCACGCGTTCGAGCGTGTCGAACACGAGATGCTCGACGAGCAGCCCGATCACGATGACGGCCGCCAGGCCGGCGAACACGCGGTCCGTATAGAGCTCGTTGCGGTTCTGAAAGATGTACCAGCCGAGCCCGCCCTGCCCGGCGCTCGCGCCGAACACGAGTTCCGCCGCGATCAGTGTGCGCCACGCAAACGCCCAGCCGACGCGCAGTCCGGACAGGATCGACGGCAGCGCGGCCGGCACGAGGATCAGCAGCACCTGCCGCAGGCCAGTGAGGCCGTAGTTGCGGCCCGCCATCCTGAGCGTCGCCGGCACGCCGACGAAGCCGGTATACATGTTCAGCGCGAGCGGCCACAGCACCGCATGCACGAGGACGAACAGCAGGCTGCCGGTGCCGAGCCCGAACCACAGCAACGCGATCGGCAGCAGCGCGATCGACGGCAACGGATTGAACATCGACGTGAGCATCGCCAGCAGATCGCGGCCGAAGCGCGTCGACACCGCCGCCGACGTCAGCACGAACGCGAACAGCACGCCGAGCGCATAGCCGCGCAGCAGCACCGACATCGAGATGCCGGTCTTCACGAGCAGCTCGCCCGACACGATGCCGTCGACGAACGCGGCCAGCGTCGCGCCGAAGGTCGGCACGAGCAGATCGTTCGCGACGACCCGCGCGACGATCTCCCATGCGGCGATCAGAACGAACGCGATCGCCGCGCGGCGAAACCACGCCGCGTCGGCGACACGTCGCACCAACGGCAAAGGCGCCGCGCGCTCGGCATCGCGCGCCGGTTCGAGCTCGCGCTCGTATTCCGCGCGCACGGGCGGCAGGACAGGATCGAACGGTCGCATCAGGCGGCCTCCCCCGTCTGCGATGTATCGGTGTCGAACAGCAGCCGATGAATGCGCGCGACGCTCGCGCGGAAATCGCCGCTGCCGACGCTGTCGAGCCCATATGCGGGCTGTTGAGCTCCGCGCGCACGCGGCCCGGATGCGGCGACAGCAGCAGGATGCGGTTGCCGACGACGAGCGCTTCCTCGATCGAGTGCGTGACGAACAGCAGCGTGAAGCGCGCGTCGTCCCACAGCCGCAACAGCTCTTCCTGCATCTTGCGGCGCGTCAGCGCATCGAGCGCGGCGAACGGCTCGTCCATCAGCAGCACGCGCGGCTGCATCGCGAGCGCGCGCGCAATGGCGACGCGCTGCTTCATGCCGCCCGACAACGTATGCGGATACGCATCGGCGAACGCGCCGAGCCCCACCTTGTCGAGATAGTGCAGCGCACGTTCGCGCGCTTCGGCACGCGTCAGCTTCGCGGCGACGCGCAGCGGAAACGCGACGTTCTCCACGACGGTCTTCCACGGCGGCAATTGATCGAACTCCTGAAACACGACCACGCGATCCGGGCCCGGCCCGTGCACCGGCGCACCGTCGAGCGAGATCGTGCCGGCGACCGGTTCGACGAAGCCGGCGATCGCCTTCAGCAGCGTCGATTTCCCGCAGCCGGACGGGCCGAGCAGCACGAAGCGGTCGCCGCCGTACACGTCGAAGCTGACCTGCTGCGTCGCACGCACGATGCGCGTGCCGGTGCGGTACTCGAGCGTCACGCGGTCGACCGCGAGCAGACGTGCGCTGTGCGCGGCGGACGGCGCGGCCTGCGGCGCCGCGCCATGGGCGTCACGCGACGCGGACGCAGGCGTGCCCGTATCGGACGACGCGCGATCGCGCGCCGCGAACGGCGGCAGCCAGGTGCGGGAAGAAGGGGCATTCACGATCGAAGCTCTCGCGGATAAAACGTCGATAACGCATCACGATACGGCTGCCCGGTGCGCACACCAACCAACGATTGCGCATAACCTAATCCGGGCGATGCATAAGCGTGCATGCCGCCGCTGCAGCAGCGGCGACGCTTGCGTCGGCGCGCTCAGCTGCCGCCGGCCGTCGCCGGATCGTCGAAGAAATAGTCGCGCCACGAGGTCGGCTCGTGGCGAATCGCGCCCGTGCGATACATGAACTGCGCGAGCCGCAGCGTGTTCTGCGGCGCGATCTTGAATTGCACCTGCGGATTGCGCAGGATCTTCAGCAGCAACGCGCGATCGATCTTCGAGCCGTTCGCACGAATGTAGACGTCCGCCGCACGCTCGGGGTCCGCTGCGATCTGCTGCGCGGCATCCGCGAGCGCGGCGACGAACGCGCGGTACGTTTTCGGGTTGTCGCGGCGAAACGCCTCGGTCGCGTACAGCACGGTCGCAGAGCTCGGACCGCCGAGCACGTCGTACGAATTCAGCACGACATGCGCGTTCGGATTGCCGGCCAGTTCCTGCTCCTGAAACGGCGGGTTGCCGAAGTGGCCCGTGATCACGTTGCTGTTCGCGACGATCGCCGCCGTCGCGTCCGGGTGCGGAATCGCCTGCGTCAGCGCGTCGAGCCGGTCGAACTGACGGTCGCCCCATTGCTTCGCGGCCGCATACTGCAGCACGCGCGACTGCACCGACACGCCGACGGCCGGCACCGCGATCCGGTCTTTCGCACTCAGGTCCGCGATCGTCCTGACGTTCGGATTGGTGCTGACGAGGTAGTACGGAAAATTGCCGAGCGACGCGACGCCCTTCACGTTCTGCCGGCCGCGCGTGCGGTCCCACACGGTCAGCAGCGGGCCGACGCCCGCGCCGGCGATGTCGACCGCCCCGGACAGCAGCGCATCGTTGACGGCCGCGCCGCCCGACAACCGCACCCAGTCGACCTTGATGTCGAGCCCCGCCTTGCGCCCTTCCTTCTCGATCAGCTGCTGGTCGCGCGCGACGTTCAGCATCAGATAGACGACGCCGAACTGCTCGGCGATGCGAATCCGGCCTTCGGCCTGCGCGGCCTGCGGCGCCGCCATGCCCACGAATGCGAGCGCGGCGGCGAACGTCGCGGCGAGCGCGCGACGCCGGCGCGATGCAGCGCCGCTCAGCGCGGACAGAAACGAAAACGACATCGGACCTCCGGTCGAAAATGAATGGCGGAAACGGGTGCGGCGCGGCGTGCGATCAGAACGGTTCGTCGCCTTCGATCGTCGTGCGGTACAGCTTGCGGCGCAGACGGTCGGGCGTGCCGGCGGCCAGATGCAGCAGCGACCGGTTGTCCCAGAACACGAGGTCGTGGTCGCGCCAGCGATGCCGATACTGATGCTCGGCGCGCACGCTGTGCGCGAACAATTCGTCGAGCAGCGCACGGCTTTCATCGTCGGGCAGCCCGACGATGCGCGTCGTGAAATGCTCGCTGACGAACAGCGCGCGGCGGCCCGTCTCCGGATGCGTGCGCACGACCGGATGCACGACCGGCTCGACCTGCGCGATCTGCTCGGCGGACAGGTTCGGCCGCCACGGGCTGCGTGCCTGCAGCTCCGCATAGCGTGCGAGATAGGTGTGCTCCGCGCGGCGCCCTTCGACGGCGCGCCGCAGCGCCGCCGGCAACGTGTCCCACGCGAGATGCATGTTCGCGAACAACGTATCGCCGCCTTCGGCCGGCAGCTCCTGCGCGTGCAGCAGCGAGCCGAGGCTCGGGCGGCGCTTGTACGACAGGTCGGAATGCCAGAAGTAGCCGGCGTCGCCAAGGCCGATCGGCCTGCCGTTCTCGACGATGTTCGACACGATCAGCACTTCCGGATGGCCGGGCAGCGCGAACTGATGCAGCACGTGGGTCTGCAGCGGGCCGAAGCGGCGGCTGAATGCGACGTGTTCGTCCGGCGTGATGCGCTGGTCGCGAAACACGAGCACATGATGGTCGAGATGAGCGCGCCGGATCCGGGCGAACGCGTCGGCGTCGAGCGGCTGCGACAGGTCGATGCCGACGACTTCGGCGCCGAGCGGCGCATCGAACGGCACGATCTCGAACCGCTGCGGCGCGGCCGACGCGTGCGACACGGGCGGTCGCACGGCGGCATCCGGTGCCGCGTCGCGGGTGGCAGTGGTCGTCACGGTGCAGCCCTCCGATTCGGTCAAAAACGCGAATCTACGAGCGCCGCAACACAAGCGTCAACGAAGCGATTTCGATACGTTTATCTGCTTTGACGATAAAGACCGACGCTCGGGCGTCGGCGCGCCATCGCCCGCCGTCAATCTACCGGCGACGGCGACGCCGCCACGCCCGACGCGCGGCATTGCGCGAGCCCGTCATGCAGCGCAGCCACCGTGCCGGCATCGAGAATGCCGATGAACACCATCGCGCAGCGCCGGTCGGCTTCGGCTTCGGCTTCCGATTCGTGCGGCGTGAGGCGCACGCGCCGTGCCGCGACCTGACATACGCGCAGCGCGACGTCGTCGCCGTCCGCGACGCGCACGACGCCTTTCGCGCGCAGGATCGTGCGCGGCAGCGCCTTCAGCCACGCGCGAAGCCGCGCCTTGTCGAGCACCTGCGGCAGCGCGACCGTCACGCTCGCGAGCGCCGGCATCGCGTCGCTGCCGATCGGCCGGTGCCCGCGTGCGATGCGCAGCGTCGCGCGCCGATCGGGCACCGCGGCATCGAACAGCAGCGCGAGCGGAATCGCGCCGTGCGACGCGGCAACGACGATGTCGGTCGACGCGCGCGCACGCACACGCGCCAGCGCCGCGTCGCGCTGCGGCGGCGCAAGCAGGTCGAGCTTCGTGACGACGAGCGCACTCGCGCCGTCGAGCTGCCGTTGCGCGATCGCGCCGACGTGCGGATCGGCGAGCGTATCGTCGAGCGCGAGCGCGTCGGCGACGACGAGCACCGATGTCAGCCGGAATGCGCCGTCGAGCATGCCGATCTGCGCGATCTTCGCGGGATCGGCGACGCCGCTGGCTTCGACGAGCAGCAGTTCGGGACGCAGATCGCGCGCCGCGACGCGTGTCAGCGCATCGACGAGCGCGCCGCCGATCGTGCAGCAGATGCAGCCGTTGTCGAGCTCGATCACGTCGTCGCCGCGCGCACGCACGAGGCGCGCGTCGATGTTGACGGCACCGAAGTCGTTGACGAGCACCGCGATGCGGCGGCCGTGCGGGGCCTGCAGGATCGCGTTCACGACGGTGGTCTTGCCCGCGCCGAGATAGCCGCCGACGACCGCGAGATCGATCGGCGCGGCGGCCGCGTTCATTGCGGTGCGCGGAACACGCGTCCGCCCAGCACGGTGCCCCACACCCGCACGTCCTTGAGCCGCGCCGGCGCAACGCGCGACGGATCGTCGTCGAGCACGGCGAAGTCCGCGAATTTGCCGACCTCGATGCTGCCGACGAGATGATCCATCTTCAGCGTATACGCGGCACCGAGCGTGATCGCACGAAGCGCGTCGTCGACCGAGATTCGCTCGTGCTCGCCGAGCACGCGCCCCGACGCGGTCTCGCGCTGCACCGCGCACCATGCGGTAAACAGCGGATTCAGCGGCGTGATCGGCGCGTCCGAATGCAGCGCGTACGGAATGCCGAGCCGCTGCGCGGAGCCGGCCGCGTCCATCCGGTTCGCACGGTCGGGGCCGATCGTCTGCGCGTAATGCGCGTCGCCCCAGTAGTACAGATGGTTCGCGAAGAAGTTCACGCACATCCCGAGCGCGCGGATGCGCGCGAGCTGCGCGGCGTCCGCCATCTGGCAGTGCTGCAGCGTGTGGCGATGATCGGGGCGCGGATCGCGCGCGAGCAGCGTCGTCATCGCGTCGAGCACAACCTCGGTCGCCTCGTCGCCGTTCGTGTGGATATGCAGCTGCAATCCCGCGCGATGAAACGGCGCGAACACGTCGACGAGCTGCGCGGGCGGAATCAGCCACAGCCCGTTCGGCTGGCCGCCCGCGTAGCCGGGCCAGCGCACGCGCGCCGTGAAGCCCTGGATCGAGCCGTCGACGATGAACTTCACCGCGCCGAAGCGCAGCTTGTCGGTATTGCGCGCCACTTCGGCGAGCACGCTGTCGGCCGAGCGCGCGGGGCTGCGCTGCGGCGCGAACGCCGGCACGATGCGCACCGGATAATCGACGTCGCCCGTCACGTCGCGCAGCGTGCGATTGCCTGCCGGCGAAAGATCGTTCACGAGATCGGTCGCCGTCGTCACGCCCGCGAGCTGCGCGACGCGGCCGAAATTGCGGATCGCATGCGGCTGCTCGCCGGCCGAAATCGCGAGCTTGCTGCCGATCGCCCGATAGACCGGAAACATCGCCGCAAACTCCTGCAATTCGCCGGTCGGCCGCCCGTCGGCGTCGCGCGAGATGCCGTCGATGTCGGTGTCTTCGTCGATGCCCGCCTGCGCAAGCATCGCGCCGTTTACGTTCATCAGGTGCACGCTCGCATGCAGGATAGCGATCGGCCGGCGCGCGGACACGCGATCGAGCTCGCGCACCGTCAGCCGCGACGTGCCGAAGAAGATCGGATCGAAGCCCCAGGCGAGCAGCGGCCCGTCGTCGGTCATCGCGCGCTCGGCCTGCGCGAGCCGGTCGAGCATCGCGTCGAGCGAGCGCAGGCCCGGCCATAACGTGCCGTCCGGCCCGCGGCGATCGTAGTAGCCGACGTACGCCGCATCCCACATCGCGCCTTCCATCAGATGGCAATGCCCTTCGACGAAACCCGGCATCAGCACCTGGTCGCGCAGCGTGTCGTCGGTCGCGCATGCGCCGAAGCGCGTGTGCCACGCGGCCGCGTCGTCGGCGTCGCCGACCGCGAGGATGCGGCCGTCGCGCACCGCGACGTGCGTGGCCGCCGGCTGCGCCGGATTCATCGTCAGGATGCGGCGCGCGGCGAAGATCGTCACGCGCGTGTCGGGGCTCGCGAAGGCTTGCATCGATGGTTTTCCTCCATGAGACGCGCGACACGCGCGTCAGGACACCGCGTAGTGCTTGACCGGTCGCCCGCGCAGCGTCGCGTGCACGGCCGCGACGACCAGCATGTTGATGACGAGGCACACCAGGCCGAGATTGATGCCGCCGAAATCGACATGCAACAGGTAAAACAGCATCGCGAGCGCCTGCCCGCACAGCATGCCCGATGCCACGGCGACGGGTCGCACGCGACGCTGGGCGAGCAGGATCAGCACGCCGGGCAGAAACTGCGCGATGCCGTAGAACGTCGTGTTGATCAGCGTGAGCATCAGATTCGGCGTCAGCATCGTCGTCGCGATCGACAGCAGCAGATAGCCGACGATCACGTATTTCGCCGCGCGCTTCTGGCGCGTCTCGGGCAGGTTCGGCATCAGGTTGCGCGTGACGATCGGCCCGATCGCGAGACAGATGCCGGCCAGCACGAGCAGCCCCGACAACGCGGCACCCGCCGCGACGAGCCCGATCAGCCAGCCCGGCAGCAGATGGACGACGGCCGCGAAGAAGGCATCGTTCGGCGACGCGAGCTTCAGGTTCGCGCTGATCGCGTAATACGACGCGACGACGAGGAACGGATACATCAGCATGTACAGCGGCATCGCGACCTGCGTGCGGCGAATCGTGTTCGGCCCGCGCGCCGTGAAAAAGCCCTGCACCGCGAACGGCATGATGTAGAAGCCGAGCGACTGATAGAGCATCGTGCTCATCGAGAAGCGCAGCTGCGGTGCGGTCATCGTGTTGCTCACGTGCCGGCTCGCGGCTTCGAATACAGGATGCACGCTGCCGACCTTCAATGCGACGGCCGTGCCCGTGACGACGATCGCGACCAGCATCAGGATGTCCTTCAGGATCGCGATATACGCGGACGCGCGCACGCCCGACATCGCGATATACGTGAACGCGAGCGCCGCGCAGACGAGAATCAGATACAGCGGATCGACGTGCCAGCCGAGTCCTTTCAGTGCGGCGGCGAGCCCCGTGAACTGCATCTGCCCCCACGGAATCAGGAACACGATCGATGCGAGCGCAACGATCAGCTCGAGCGCGCGGCTGCCGTAATGGCCTTTGAACAGATCCGCGAGCGTAATCGCATGATGCCGGCGCCCGGCTTCCCAGATCTTCGGGCCGATGAAATAGCCGATCGGATAGGCGAGCAGGATATAGCCGAGAAACCATACGCCGTAGGTCGGCCCTTTCGCGTAGATCCCGCCGGGAAAGCCGACCATCGTGCCGATGCTGTAGATCTCGCCGGCGGTCAGGAAGAACAGCAGCGCCGTACCGAACTGGCCCGACGCGACGAAGAAGTCATGCACGCTCTGCTTGCCGTGCCCGCGTCGCGAGCGGTAGGCCAGGTAAAGCGACAGCGCGATCAGCGCGGCGAAGACGACCGTGGACATGCGCACCTCGGCGAAAGAACGGGAACGAAGGGTTCGCCGGAAAGCGCAGGCGGCCGGCGGTCCGCGCGAACGAATCGGCTATGCGCCCGGTGCATGGCGGTCGAACAGCATCCAGCACGCGAACAGGCAGCCGGACGTCAGCACGAACCACGCGAAGATCCACATGAACAGAAACGGCACGCCGAACACGTAGCGGTCCTGCGACGCGACCCACGGCAGCACGCCCATCACACCGAGATACGGAATACCGATGCCGATCAGATATCGGAGCATGCGCGCCTCCTCGCTAACGGGTTCGTCGGGAACAGCGATGCGCGCGCGCGGCGGCACGTCGCGCGCAATCGTCGAACCCAGTATTCGAAGCCAAAATGCGCGGCGATAGTGCCAGACGCGGGGAATCGTTTGGGCCAGCGGGCGTGCAGGCCAACGTGAACGCGAGCGCGACGCGCGCCGCACCGCGCCGCACCGCGTCACGCGCGCGGACCGAGGCGTTCGGCGAGAAATCCGATGAACGTACGCAGCGTGACGAAGCCTTCGCGATGCTGGGGAAACACCGCGTTCAGCGTGATTGGCGCCGGCGCGTACGCGTCGAGCACCGGCACGAGCGCGCCGCTGTCGAGCGCCGCGCCGACGATGAAGGACGGCAGCAGCGCGATGCCGAGCCCCGCAATCGCCGCATCGCGCACGACTTCGCCGTTGTTCGCGACGAGCGGCCCCTGCACGTCGAACGTGCGCGGCGCGCCGTCGACGCGGAACTCCCAGCCGACGCGCCGCTCGCGCCCGTACAGCAGGCACGTGTGATTCGCGAGCTCGGCCGGCGTCGCGGGCGCGCCGTGCCGCTTCAGATAGGCGGGGCTCGCGCACGCGATCATCTTCCACGCGCCGAGCGCCCGCGCGATCAGCGTCGAATCCTCGAGTGCGCCGATCCGCAGCACGAGATCGAAGCCCTCGCCGATCACGTCGACGCGTCGATCGGTCAGATCGAGATTGAGCCGCACGGCCGGATGCGCCGACAGGAACTCGGCGATCAGCGGCGAGACGTGCGTGATCCCGAACGACAGCGGCGCGCTGATCTTCAGCGAACCGTGCAGTTCGGTGCTGCGCACCGACATCGCCTGCTCGGCGTCGGCGACTTCCGCGAGGATCCGCTGCGCGCGCGCATAGAACTCCTGGCCCGATTCGGTCACGGCGAGATTGCGCGTGTTCCGGTGCAGCAGGCGCACGCCGAGCGATGCCTCGAGCGCCATCGTGCGCCGGCTGACGAACTGCTTCGACAGCATCAGTTGATCGGCCGCCGCGGTGAAACTGCCCGCATCGACGGTCGCGACGAAGATCCGGAGGTCGTTGAGTTCCATATTGTCCACTTGGATGTGACAGTGATTATCGTCTCAGCGATTTATTTGTCAAATCGATTGACCTACGATGGATGTCAACACAGCGCGACTGCCCACTTCCGAGGCGACGCGTCACCGAGGACCCATCATGATCGACATCCGTGCAGCAAACCAACGCGGCCGTGCGGAGCACGGCTGGCTCAGCTCCCGTCACACGTTCTCGTTCGCGAATTACTTCGATCCGCAGCAGGTCGGCTTCTCCGATCTGCTGGTGATCAACGACGATCGCGTCGCGCCGGCGCGCGGCTTCGGCACGCACCCGCACCGCGACATGGAAATCCTGTCGTACGTGCTCGAAGGCGCGCTGGAGCACAAGGATTCGATGGGCACCGGCTCGGTGATCGTGCCGGGCGACGTGCAGCTGATGAGCGCCGGCACCGGCGTGCGCCACAGCGAGTTCAACCACTCGCCGGACGCGCCCGTCCACTTCCTGCAGATCTGGGTCGGGCCGGCCGAGAAAGGCGCCGCGCCGCGCTACCAGCAGACGCACGTCGCGGCCGACGACAAGCGCGGCAAGCTCGCGCTCGTCGTGTCGCCGGACGGCGCCGCCGGTTCGCTGAAGATCCGCCAGGACACGCGGATCTACGCGGGCCTGTTCGACGGCGACGAACGCGCGACGCTCGAGCTCGCGCCGGATCGCTTCGCGTACGTGCACGTCGCGCGCGGCAGCGTCACGGTCAACGGCGTGACGCTCGGTGAAGGCGACGGCGCACGGATTCGCGGCGAACAGGCGCTGACGTTCGCCGATGGCCACGATGCCGAAGTGCTGGTCTTCGACCTGCGTCCGATCGAAGTGACGGCCGAGTGGGCATGACGCCTGCTCGGGAAACCGGGCCCCGCCGCGTGCGGGGCCTCTTTTAAGCGGAGATTCGCAACATGGCCAAGGTACTCGTTCTTTACTACTCGTCCTACGGACACGTCGAAACGATGGCGCAGCAGGTCGCGGAAGGCGCGAAATCGGTGCCCGGCGTCGAGGTCACGCTCAAGCGCGTGCCGGAGACGATTCCCGCCGATCAGGCGAAGGCGATCGGCATCAAGGTCGATCAGGCCGCACCCGTCGCGACCGTGGACGAGCTCGCGAACTACGACGCGATCCTGTTCGGCACGCCGACGCGCTTCGGCAACATGGCCGGCCAGATGCGCACGTTTCTCGACCAGACGGGCGGCTTGTGGATGAAGGGCGCGCTGGTCGGCAAGATCGGCAGCGTGTTCGCGTCGACGGGCACGCAGCACGGCGGCCAGGAAACGACGATCACGTCGTTCCATACGACGCTGCTGCATCACGGGATGGTGATCGTCGGCGTGCCGTATGCGTGCAGCGGGCTTGTCAACATGAACGAGATCACGGGCGGCACGCCGTACGGTGCGACGACGCTCGCTGGCGCGGACGGCAGCCGTCAGCCGAGCGCGAACGAACTCGACATCGCCCGCTATCAAGGCAAGCACGTCGCGGAACTCGCGGTGAAGCTCGCTTCGTAAGCCCGTCGTCAGGTCGCGCGCGTGGGGCGACCATGCGCGTTAC
>NZ_KV786718.1:0-1897 GCF_001806955.1 Burkholderia sp. HMSC10F09 | reverse complement strand
GTGTCGCCGCGCGCCGGCGTGCTGTGGCTCGCGTCGTTTGCGGCGCTCGTCGTCGCGCTGCCGCTCGCCGCCCGCGCCTTGCATGCCGACAGCCTCGCGATCGTCGACGCCTTCTTCCGCACGGGCGCGCTCGTGTTCGGCGGCGGTCACGTGGTGCTGCCGCTGCTGCAGGCCGCCGTCGTCGCGCCGGGCTGGGTCGACGATTCGACCTTCCTCGCCGGCTACGGCGTCGCACAGGCGGTGCCCGGGCCGCTGTTCACGTTTTCGGCATTCCTCGGCGCGTCGCTGCGCATCGAGCCGAACGGCTGGCTCGGCGGCATGATCGCGCTCGTGTCGATCTTCGCGCCGTCGTTCCTGCTCGTGGCCGGCACCGCGCCGTTCTGGGCGCGCATGCGGCGCAACGCACGGATGCAGGCCGCGCTCGCGGGTGTCAACGCGGCCGTGGTCGGGCTGCTGCTCGCCGCGCTCTATCACCCGGTCTGGACCGACACGATCGTGTCGCCGCGCGACTTCGGCGCCGCGCTCGTCGCGTTCGTCGCGCTGACGTTCTGGCGCGTGCCGCCGTGGGCCGTCGTGATCGCGAGCGCGGCGCTCGGATGGCTGGCGACGACGCTCGCGTGAGGCGAACGCGAACGCGGCGCCCGAAAAGAAAAAAGCCCTCGAAACCGAGGGCTTTTCGTCGACGTCGCGCGCCGCACGGCGCGGCGACGCAGGGACTTACGCGAAGTTCTTCGCGGCGAAGTCCCAGTTCGCGATGTTCCAGAACGCTTCGACGAACTTCGGACGTGCGTTGCGGTAGTCGATGTAGTACGCGTGCTCCCACACGTCGATCGTCAGCAGCGGCTTGTCGGCCGTCGTCAGCGGCGTGGCGGCGTTGCTCGTCGACACGATGTCGAGCGAACCGTCGGCCTTCTTCACGAGCCATGCCCAGCCCGAGCCGAACGTGCCGACTGCGGCCTTCGTGAACGCTTCCTTGAACGCGTCGAACGAACCCCACTTCGCGTTGATCGCGTCGCCGAGCGCGCCCGACGGGGCGCCGCCGCCGTTCGGCGACAGGCTGTTCCAGAAGAACGTGTGGTTCCAGACTTGCGCGGCGTTGTTGAAGATGCCGCCCGACGACTTCTTCACGATCTCTTCCAGCGGCATGTTCTCGAACTCGGTGCCGGGAATCAGGTTGTTCAGGTTCGTCACATAAGCCTGGTGATGCTTGCCGTAGTGGTACTCGATCGTCTCTTTCGAGATGGTCGGCGCGAGTGCGTCTTCAGCGTACGGGAGCGGCGGGAGCGTATGAGCCATGGCGATTCCTTCGTTGAGTATGTAGGGAGGCTGTGTTGAATGCTGCCGAGCGTCCGATTGTAGGCGAGGACGAATAACCCCGCAAACTCGTGGGCCATTTATCCGCGGTATGCGGAAAAGCGGCGTTCGCGCAACGGGCGGCACGCGGGCGAGACGCGCAGCGCGCGTGCCCGCGCCGCCGGCGTCCGCGCGGCGCGTTCGACGGCGCTCGCGCGTTGGTTGCAGGTCAGGTCAGATCGTATCGGTCAGCCGCGGCTGCACGTCGGCCAGCGACACGTCGGCCGAGCCTTCGGCGAGATGCACGGTCAGCCGGCGCTGCGGTTTCAGCGCGCTCGGCGCGCGCACCGCGCGGCCCGTCTGCGCATCGATCAGCGCCGCGTAACCGCGCTCGAGCGTGCGCTGCGGGCTCAGCACCTCGAGCCGTGCCGCGCATGCGGCGACGCGCGCGGTATCGCGCTCGTGACGGCGCTGCAGCGCAACCGCGAGACGCTGCGACAGCCCGGCGAGCACGTGGCGCGCATGCGCCGGATCGGGCCGCGCGCGCTGCCAGCGCAACTGCGCGAGCGCAAACCGTGCGCGTGCGTCGCGCACCGGGCGCGCG
>NZ_KV786717.1:0-8585 GCF_001806955.1 Burkholderia sp. HMSC10F09 | reverse complement strand
GGTGACCGTGCTCACCACACCGTTCAGCGCGCCAGTCGGATTGTTGCCGCCAAGGGCGCCCGTCACCGTGTTGACGACACCGCTCAACGCGCCGGTCGGATTGCTGCCGCCCAGCGCACCGGTGACCGAGTTCACCGTGCCCTGCACCGTGCCGACGGCACCGTTCAGCCCGTTGCTCGCCAGATCGAGCACCGCTTGATCCAGCGCGCCGTGCGCCGCGACGATCGTGTTGACTGTATTGGTTGCGGTGTTCACGACACCGTTCAGAGCGCCAGTCGGGTTATTGCCGCCCAATGCGCCCGTGACCGTACTCACCACACCGTTCAGCGCTCCGCCGGGATTCGCGCCGCCCAGCGCGCCGGTCACCGAGTTGACCGCGCCTTGCGCCGTCGTCACGACGCCGTTCAATGCGCTCGTCGGACCATTGCCACCGAGGGCGCCCGTAACCGTACCGACCACGCCATTCAATGCACCCGCCGGATCGTTACCGCCCAACGCGCCCGTCACCGTGCTGACCACGCCGTTCAGCGCACCGGTCGGATTGTTCGCGCCACCCAGCGCACCCGTGACCGTACCCACCACACCGTTCAATGCGCCCGTCGGATCGTTACCGCCCAGCGCACCCGTCACCGTGCTGACCACACCGTTCAGTGCACCGGTCGGATTGTTCGCGCCGCCAAGGGCGCCGGTAACCGTACCGACCACACCGTTCAATGCACCCGTCGGATTGTTCGCACCGCCAAGTGCCCCCGTGACCGTGCCGACCACGCCATTCAACGCGCCCGTCGGATCGTTGCCGCCCAACGCACCCGTCACCGTGCCCACCACACCGTTCAGTGCACCGGTCGGATTGTTCGCACCGCCCAGCGCACCCGTCACCGTACCAACCACGCCATTCAACGCACCCGTCGGATCGCTTCCGCCGAGCGCGCCCGTCGCCGTCCCGATCGCGCCGCTCAACGCCCCGCTCGCCGTATTGAGTGCACCCGTCAGCGCGCCAGCCGGATTGTTCGCACCACCCAGTGCGCCCGTGACGGCACCGACGGCACCGCCCACTGCACCGCTCACCGCGCCACCAACCGCGCCGCCCGCATTGCCGCCGCCGAGCGCGCCGACCACCTGCCCGACCGCGCCCTGCACCTGCCCGAGCGGATCGACCGTGCCGCCGCCTGCGCCGCCGAGCAGACCGGTCACGGTATGCGCGACACCGTTCAGCACGCTGCCCGGATTGCCGATCGACGTGCTGATCGAGCCGGACCCGGATGCGGTCACGTTAACCGAGCCCAGCGGCGTCGTGCCCGTCGCCGTGAGGCTCGCCGATACGCCTTGCGACGGCGGATTGACGATCACCTGCGGAATCGAGAGTCCATCCAGCGGACCGGCCGCGGCAATCGCCGACCCCGAAGCCAGCACCCCGAACGCGGCCGCTACGGCCAGCGCCCCACCCGTCAATTTAAAGTTATTTCCCATCGTGACCTCATCTCGGTTGGCACTTCATTGATAAAGCACGGGGACAGATTGCACGAAGTGTGCCATCGCGAAACTCACGCGGAATTTCGCGATTTATTGCAATGCAATAACCGAGAAAAGCCCGATTCCATTAAGAAGCAATGAAATACGACGGGTCAATCTTCATACAAGATAACGGCGTCGCGAGGAAACGTAACGTAACGTTTGCGAGCCCTCAGGTAACGTGTTCCGGTACATCGGCGAACGATCGTTTCCACAGCGTCACGCACGCCGAATCGGATCGCTATAGATATTCCTTTTCACGAATATGAAAATGCACGGATAAATCGCGAATTTACTGGTTTTATGATTTCGCGATATCTTTCCGACGCCTTACGCAGTTCATCCGCGAATCGTCGTTTCAACTCGATTCGGATAGCAAAACGAAAAATTGTTAACGCAGCGATTTTGCGTCGATTCATCTGCGTCAATTGTTAACGGCAAATGCGCACGCATGCGCGCGTCACCCCAAACTCAATCGAATCGCTCGGCCCGATACGGCCGCGGATCGATGTAGGTCGGCGCGCCGGTCATCATTTCGGCGAGCAGACGCCCGGTCGCGGGCCCGAGCGTCAGCCCGTGATGGCAGTGGCCGAACGCAAACCACAGCCCGCGATGCCGCGGCGCCGGCCCGATCACCGGCCGCATGTCCGGCGTGCACGGCCGCAGCCCGAGCCACGGTTCGGCATCGAGCCGTTCGCCGAGACCGAAAGCGTCGCGCGCGAGCGGCTCCGCGCGGTCGAGCTGCACGCCGGTCGGCGGCGCATCGGGCAGCGCGATCTCGACACCGGTCGTCAGCCGCAGGCGGCCGCCGTCCATCGGCGCGACGACGAACCCCTGTTCGGTGTCGCACACGGGCACGCGCAGCGGCGCGCGCGTCGGCCGGTAATGCATGTGATAGCCGCGCTTCGCACGCAGCGGGATCCGGTAGCCGAGCGGTCCGAACACGCGCTCGGACCACGGCCCGAGCGCGACGACGACGGAGCGCGACGACATCGCCCCGTGCGCGGTGGCGACCTGCCAGCCGTCGCGTATCTGCGCGAGCGTCGCCGCGTCGCCGTGCACGAACGTGCCGCCGTCGCGCTCGAACAATCGCGCGTACGCCTTCGTGAGCCCGCCGGGGCTCGACACCGTCTTCGGATCCTGCCAGTGGAACGCGCCGCAGAACGCGTCGCCGATGCCGGGCTCGCGTTCGCGCAACGCGCGCGCATCGAGCACCGTCATCCGCAAGCCGTGCGCATGGGCGACGCGCTGCTGCGCGCGCGCTTCTTCATCGAACAGTGCGGGAGAGCGAAACGCCTCGATCCATCCGCCGTCGTGTACGAGCGGCTGCGCGTCGGTGCGCGCAAGCAGTACATCGTGCTCCACGACGCTCGCCGCGACGAGCGGCAGCATGTCGCGCGCGGCCGCCGCGAGGCGTTTCGGCGACGACTCGCGCCAGAACCGCGCGAGCCAGCCCGCATACGCGGGCAGCGCACGGTAGTCCCAGTAGAGATCGACCGAACGGTTGCGCGCATAGCGCAACAACGTGCCGAGCCGGCGCGGAAACGCATACGGCACGACCGACGAACGCTCGATGAGCCCCGCGTTGCCGTGGCTCGTTTCCTCGCCGGGATCGCGCCGGTCGACCAGCGCGACGCGCAGCCCGCGATCCTGCAGGTGCAGCGCCGACGACACGCCGACGATGCCGGCCCCCAGAACGATCACGTCGAAATCCATGCTTGCCCGTCCAGCGTAGAAGGTCGATGCGGCACGCGCCGGCACCGCGGCCGGCGCACGCTCGCGCTTACTTCGCGATGATGTCGCGCTTGAAGTACTTCTGCGACAGCGCGCTCAACGTGCCGTCCTTCTTCAGCGCATCGAGCGCGCCGACGACCTTCGCCTGCAGCGCCTTGTCGCCCTTGCGCAGCCCGAAGCCGGTGCCTTCGCCGAGCGTCGCCGGATCCTTGAGCGGCTCGCCGACGATCTGGTAGTCGCGGCCGGCCGGCTTGTCGAGGAAGCCCTCCTGCGCGGTCTGCGCTTCCTGCACAGCGGCGTCGAGCCGCCCGGCGACGAGATCCGCATAGATCTGGTCCTGATCCTGATACGACACGACGGACACGCCCGCATTGGCCCAGTGCGCCTTCAGAAAATCCTCCTGCGAGGAGCCCTGCAACACGCCGACGCGCTTGCCGCGCACGCTCGCGACCTCGGGCCGCAACGGCGAGCCGCGCTTCGCGATCATCACGATCGGCACCACGTAGATCGGCGGCGTGAAATCGATGCTCTGCTTGCGCTTCGCGGTGATGTTCATCGCCGAATTGATCACGTCGAACTTGCGCGCCTGCAGCGCGGGAATCAGGCCGTCGAACGCGTTCTCGACCCACACGCACTTCATGTTCAGCTTCGCGCACACGGCGTTGCCGATGTCGACGTCGAAGCCCTGCAACTGGCCGGCCGGCGTCTTGCTCTCGAACGGCGGATAGGCGGCTTCGATCCCGAAGCGCAACGTGGTCGGTTCCGCGTGGACGGTGACGGCCGCGCAGGCGAGCGCCGCGGCGGCGCAAAGGGAAAGCTTCCAGTTCATGACGGATCCTTCAGGTTCAGCGATGAAAGTCGGGCGCGCAACGCGACCGCGCAGGGCGACGAAGCGGCGACCGGTGCGGCGGCACCGCGTCTGCGGGCACGTTGCCGGGCACTCGAAATATAGACGTAAAGTCTACTATAGACTATAGGGGATACGATAATGCGCGGCCACTGCGCTGCGTATCGGACCTTGAATACGACCCTTATCTCTTTGATTCTTCGCCGCTATTCCAAGAGGCAACGATCCCGCAAGCGTAGAAAAAGAAACGCTCGCCACATCCACATTGTCTATATTAGACTTTTCGTCCACAACGAACCCCGCCGGACATCGCGTCGCGAGACTGTCCTGTCCGGCCCCGACCGGAGATGTCCGATGAACCCGACCGCCCCGACCCTGCCGCTGACCGTCGACGACGCGATGGTCCGCGCGGCGCTGCCGTCGCTCGACGTGCTCGGCACGCTGCGCCGCATGTTCGCGTCGCTCGCGTCCGCACGCGCGGTGCAGCCGCCGCAAACGCTCACGCTGTTCCCCGAACAGGCCGGCGACTTCATCACGTACCTCGGCGCACTCGCCGACGAACAGGTGTTCGGCGCGAAGCTGTCGCCGTACATCGTCGGCGGCGGACCGGACGGCAAACCGGTCGTCACCGCCTGGACCGCGCTGATGTCGATGCGCACGGGCCAGCCGTTGATGTGGTGCGACGCCGGACAGCTCACAGTCGAACGCACGGCCGGCACGACGGCGCTCGCGGTCGACTGCCTGGCGCCGCGCGATGCGCGCCGTCTCGCGATCGTCGGCGCCGGCGCGGTCGGCCTTGCGCATCTGCGGCATGCGGCCGCGCTGCGCGAGTGGGACACGATCTCGGTGTACTCGCCGACGCTCGCCGACGATCGCGCGCTGCAGGCCGCCGTCGCGCGCACCGATCCACGCGCACGGCCGGCATCCGACATCGCCGCGTGCGTGCGCGACGCCGATGTCGTGATGCTCTGCACGTCGTCGGGCACGCCGGTGCTCGGCGACGGAATGCTGACGCGGCCGGCGCTCGTCACGTCGATCAGCACCAACGTCGCGCAGGCGCACGAGATTCCGCCTGCATGGCTGCCCGACATGGACGTCTACTGCGACTACCGGCATACGACGCCGGCCAGTGCCGGCGAGATGCGGCTCGCGGCAGCCGAGCACGGCTGGACGCCGGAGCGCATCGTCGGCGATCTGCCCGCGCTCGTCGCGGGCACGTGCGCGGCGCCGTCGCGCACGCGTCACGCGTTCTTCCGATCGATCGGCCTCGGCCTCGAGGACATCGCGATCGCCTACGCGTTGTATACGCATCTGACGCGCGCATGAGCATCGTGCGCACGCGACGCCGATACAATGGCGCAACCGCGACAGCCGCACGCGGGCGCACGGGCACGACGACTGCCGGTGCGCCGGCCGATCGGCCGAACCCGCGGCCTGCGTCCCGCTCACCCGATATCGCGATTCCGATGCGCAAGAAGCCGTCCCCCGTCAAAGACCTGCTGCTCACCCGCTACGCGCCGATCGCGGACGGGATCGCAGCGCTGTTCTTCCCGTACGCGGAAGTGGTCATCCACGATCTGCACGACCAGACCGTGCTGTATCTGGCGAACAACCTGTCGAAGCGGGAGGTCGGCGACGATTCCGCGCTCGAGGAAATCGACCACTCGGCGCGCGAGCGCGTGATCGGTCCGTACGAGAAGCTGAACTGGGACGGCCGGCGCATGCGTTGCGTCAGCAACGTCCTCTTCGACGACGGCGGCCGGCCCGCCGGGATGATGTGCATCAACTTCAACATCGCGGTGTTCGACGAGGTGCGCACGACGCTCGATCTGTTCATCAAGGGCGCGGGCGTCGTCGCGCAGCCGGACGAACTGTTCCGCGACGATTGGCAGGAGCGCATCAACACGTTCCTGCACGGCTGGCTGCGCGAGCGGCAGATCGGGCTGAACGGCCTCACGCGCGAACACCGGCGCGAACTCGTCGAGGCGCTGCATGCGCAAGGCGCGTTTCGCGGCAAGAGCGCGGCGAACTACGTCGCGAACGTGCTCGGCATGGGGCGCGCGACCGTCTACAAGCATCTGAAACATCTGAAGGACACGCAGGGCCACGCATGAGCGCACGCGCGGCGGCGTCGCCGCGTGCATCGCGCGCTCGCGACGGCGCTCGCGCCTGCGCGCAAATGCTATAGTTTCAGTTACATTTTTTCGAATGCCTGTTGCCATGCCGATCGCTCCCGCTCCGACCGCCCGCCCGACGCTGACCGTCGAAATCTGGTCCGACCTGATCTGCCCGTGGTGCTGGATCGGCAAGCGCCGTTTCGACGAGGCGCTTGCCGCCTTCACGCATGCGGACCGCGTCGACGTCGCGCTGCGCGCGTACCGGCTGATGCCCGGCCAGCCCATCGAACCGGTCGAAGCGATGCTGGCCGGCAAATACCGGATGTCGGTGGCGCAGGTCGACCAGATGCTGCGCCAGGTGACGGACGCCGCCGCGAGCGTCGGCCTGCGCTACGACCTGCCCGGCACGCTGGTCGGCGACACGCTCGACGCGCACCGGCTCGTGAAGCTCGCGGAAGCGACCGGCCGCGCGCACGCGCTGACCGAGCGGCTGTACCGCGCGTACTTCTGCGAGCACGGCTCGCTGTTCGATCGCACGGCGCTCGCCGATTTCGCGGTCGAAGCCGGGCTCGAGCGCGCGGCGGTCGAAGCGGCGCTGCGCGGCGACGCGTACCGCGACGAAGTCGAAGCCGACGGCGCGCGCGCCGCGCAGATCGGCGGACGCGGCGTGCCGCTGTTCGTGTTCGGCGGCCGCTATGCGGTGTCGGGCGCGCAGCCGGCCGACGCGTTCGCGCAGGCGCTCGAGCAAGCGTGGCGCGACGGCGTCGTCGAACCGGGCGGCGATGCGGCAGCCGCATGCGGCCCGGACGGCTGTGCGCTGCCGCCGCGCGAATAAACATCCGGACCTTCGATCGCCGCGGCCCGCGATCGCATAACGGCACGTCCGTGCTGCATCCGCGCGCGTGCCGGCACGGCGCCGACGCGCACGCGCACGCGCGCACACGCCGTTCGGCGACTACGCAACGCTGCTGCCACAAACCGGCAGCAGACGCGTACGAATGCCGTCTACAATCCAGCCTTTCAAATCCCTATCGGAAGGCTGCGAGCCCATGACACACGGCATCCACGGCGAAAAGCGCTGGTACGCACTGATCGTCCTCTGCCTCGGCGTGCTGATGATCGTGCTCGACAGCACGATCGTGAACGTCGCGCTGCCGTCGATCGGCACCGATCTGCACTTCACCGAAACGGCGCTCGTCTGGGTCGTCAACGCCTATCTGCTGACGTTCGGCGGCTGCCTGCTGCTCGGCGGCCGGCTCGGCGACCTGTACGGACAGCGGCGCATGTTCCTCGCCGGCCTCGTCGTGTTCACGCTCGCCTCGCTCGCATGCGGGCTCGCGCAGTCGCAGACGATGCTGATCGCCGCGCGCGCCGTGCAGGGGCTCGGCGGCGCGGTCGTATCGGCCGTGTCGCTGTCGCTGATCATGAATCTGTTTACCGAGCCCGGCGAACGGGCGCGCGCGATGGGCGTGTACGGCTTCGTGTGCGCGGGCGGCGGCAGCATCGGCGTGCTGCTCGGCGGGCTGCTGACGAGCGCGCTGTCCTGGCACTGGATCTTCCTCGTGAATCTGCCGATCGGCATCGCCGTCTACGCGCTGTGCGCGGCACTGCTGCCGCGTACGCGCGTACCGGCCGGCGCCGGGCGGCTCGACGTCGCGGGCGCGATCACGGTCACGGCGTCGCTGATGCTCGCGGTCTACGGCATCGTCGGCGGCAACGAGGCCGGCTGGCTGTCGGCGCAGACCGTTGCGCTGATCGGCGCGGCCGTCGTGCTGCTTGCGCTGTTCGTCGCGATCGAGATGCGCGTCGCGCATCCGCTGATGCCGCTCACGCTGTTCGCCGCGCGCAACGTCGCGCTCGCGAAAGTCATCAGCGTGCTGTGGGCAGCCGCGATGTTCGCGTGGTTCTTCCTGTCCGCGCTGTACCTGCAGCGCGTGCTCGGCTACCGGCCGCTGCAGGTCGGCCTCGCGTTCCTGCCCGCGAACCTGATCATGGCCGCGTTCTCGCTCGGGCTGTCCGCGCGGATCGTCATGCGTTTCGGGATTCGCGGCCCGATCGCGGCCGGCCTGCTGATCGCCGCGTGCGGGCTCGCGCTGTTCGCGCGCGCGCCCGTCGACGGCGGGTTCGTCTGGCACGTGCTGCCCGGCATGACGCTGCTCGGTATCGGCGCCGGCATCGCGTTCAACCCGGTGCTGCTTGCCGCGATGAGCGACGTGGATCCGGCCGATTCGGGGCTCGCGTCGGGCATCGTGAACACCGCGTTCATGATGGGCGGCGCGCTCGGCCTCGCGGTGCTTGCGAGCGTCGCGGCGGCGCGCACCGACGCGCTGGCAGCCGCGCAGATCGCGCCGCTCGGCGCGCTGAACGGCGGCTAC
>NZ_KV786716.1:0-15264 GCF_001806955.1 Burkholderia sp. HMSC10F09 | reverse complement strand
GCGCGGCCGGCGTGCCGGCGCCACGCGCGCCTTGTCGCGACGGCGCGCGACGCGGAACCAGTAAAATACCGCGCGTCCCGGGCCGCGCCGCGCATGCGGCGCGCCCGCTTTCGGAGCAGTCCAAGCACACCGTTGTTTCGATTCGCTTTTTTACGGAACTCAACGTTTTGTCCACGACGTTATCCACACGAGATGTGGACAACGCCCGGACGCATGACGATATTCAGCGCCTATGTCAACGAAGAAGCCCAGCGCGGCCTATAGCGAAGCATCGATCAAGGTGCTCAAGGGTCTCGAGCCGGTCAAGCAGCGGCCCGGCATGTATACCCGCACCGAGAATCCGCTGCACATCATCCAGGAAGTCATCGACAACGCGTCCGACGAGGCGCTCGGCGGTTACGGCAAGCAGATCACGGTCACGCTGCACGCGGACCAGTCGGTCTCCGTCGAGGACGACGGCCGCGGCATTCCGTTCGGCCTGCATCCCGACGAAGGCGTGCCGGTCGTCGAAATCGTGTTCACGCGCCTGCATGCGGGCGGCAAGTTCGACAAGGCGGCGGGCGGCGCATACACGTTCTCGGGCGGCTTGCATGGCGTCGGCGTGTCGGTGACGAACGCGCTCGCGACGCGGCTCGACGTGACCGTCTGGCGCGACGGCAAGATCGCGGAGCTCGGTTTCGCCGACGGCGACGTCGTCAAGCCGCTGTCCACGCAGCCGGCCGGCCGCGGCGAGAAGAAGTCGGGCACGCGCGTGCGCGTATGGCCGAATCCGAAGTACTTCGACTCGGCAAACCTGCCGCTCGGCGAACTGCAGCGCCTGCTGCGCTCGAAAGCCGTGCTGCTGCCGGGCGTCGAGGTCGTGCTCGTCAACGAGAAGAGCGGCGAGCGCCAGAGCTGGAAATACGAGGACGGCCTGCGCGGCTATCTGCTCGACGAGATGAACGGCAGCGAACTGCTGATTCCGCTGTTCGAGGGCGAACGCTTCGCCGATTCGCGTTCGGGCGACGACACGTTCGCCGAAGGCGAGGGCGCGTCGTGGGTCGTCGCCTGGAGCGAGGAAGGCTCGCTCGTACGCGAGTCGTACGTCAACCTGATCCCGACGCCGGCCGGCGGCACGCACGAATCCGGCCTGCGCGACGGTCTCTATCAGGCGGTGAAGAGTTTCGTCGAACTGCACAACCTGCAGCCGAAGGGCGTGAAGCTGCTCGCCGAAGACGTGTTCGCGCGCGTGTCGTTCGTGCTGTCCGCGAAGGTGCTCGATCCGCAGTTCCAAGGGCAGATCAAGGAACGGCTGAACAGCCGCGACGCGGTGAAGCTCGTGTCGTCGTTCTCGCGTCCGGCGCTCGAGCTGTGGCTGAACCAGCACGTCGAGCACGGCAAGAAGCTCGCGGAGCTCGTGATCAAGCAGGCGCAGGCGCGCACGCGCGCGGGCCAGAAGGTCGAGAAGCGCAAGAGCTCGGGCGTCGCGGTGCTGCCGGGCAAGCTGACCGACTGCGAGACGGAAGACATCGCGCGCAACGAGCTGTTCCTCGTCGAAGGCGACTCGGCGGGCGGTTCCGCGAAGATGGGCCGCGACAAGGAATACCAGGCGATCCTGCCGCTGCGCGGCAAGGTGCTGAACACGTGGGAAACCGAGCGCGACCGTCTGTTCGCGAACAACGAAGTGCACGACATTTCGGTCGCGATCGGCGTCGATCCGCACGGCCCGGACGACAGCGTCGATCTGTCGAACCTGCGCTACGGCAAGATCTGCATCCTGTCGGACGCGGACGTCGACGGCTCGCACATCCAGGTGCTGCTGCTCACGCTGTTCTTCAAGCATTTCCCGCAGCTGATCGAGCGCGGCCACGTGTATGTCGCGCGGCCGCCGCTGTTCCGCGTCGACGCGCCGGCGCGCGGCAAGAAGCCCGCGCAGAAGCTCTACGCGCTCGACGAAGGCGAACTGGAGGCGATCCTCGACAAGCTGCGCAAGGACGGCGTGCGCGAAACGCAATGGAGCATCAGCCGCTTCAAGGGTCTCGGCGAAATGAGCGCGGAGCAGCTGTGGGACACGACGATGAACCCCGATACGCGCCGCCTGATGCCGGTGAAGCTCGGCGAGCTCGACTACGAGACGACCGTCGCGCGGATGACGATGCTGATGGGCAAGGGCGAGGCGGCCGCACGGCGCGGCTGGCTCGAGGAAAAGGGCAACGACGTCGAAGCGGATATCTAAGCGCCCCGAGCGCGGCCGCGCATGATGCGCGGCGCGCCCTCACGCCACTTACGAATACGGAATTCAGATGGACGACAACACCTCCGATCTCTTTGCCGGGTCCGACGCGCCCGAGGCCGATGCGCTGACGCTCGGCAATTACGCGGAGCAGGCGTATCTCAGCTATGCGGTCAGCGTCGTGAAGAGCCGCGCGCTGCCCGACGTCTGCGACGGCCAGAAGCCGGTGCAGCGCCGCATTCTCTATGCGATGAACGAAATGGGCCTCGGCCCGGACGCGAAGCCGGTGAAATCGGCGCGCGTGGTCGGCGACGTGCTCGGCAAGTACCACCCGCACGGCGATCAGTCGGCGTACGACGCGCTCGTACGTCTCGCGCAGGACTTCTCGCTGCGCTACCCGCTGATCGACGGTCAGGGCAACTTCGGCTCGCGCGACGGCGACGGCGCGGCGGCGATGCGCTATACCGAAGCGCGGCTCACGCCGATCTCGAAGCTGCTGCTCGACGAGATCGACCAGGGCACGGTCGACTTCATGCCGAACTACGACGGTTCGTTCGAGGAGCCGAAGACGCTGCCGAGCCGCATGCCGTTCGTGCTGCTGAACGGCGCATCGGGCATCGCGGTCGGTCTCGCGACCGAAATTCCGTCGCATAACCTGCGCGAGGTCGCGGCCGCCGCGGTCGCGCTGATCCGCAACCCGAAGCTCACGCACGAAGAGCTCATGACGCTGATCCCGGGCCCCGATTTCCCGGGCGGCGGGCAGATCATTTCGAGCGACGCCGAAATCGCGTCGGCCTACGAGACGGGCCGCGGCAGCCTGAAGGTGCGCGCGCGCTGGAAGATCGAGGATCTCGCGCGCGGCCAGTGGCAGCTCGTCGTCACCGAGCTGCCGCCGAACACGTCGTGCCAGAAGGTGCTCGAGGAAATCGAGGAGCTGACGAACCCGAAGCTCAAGCTTGGCAAGAAGACGCTGACGCCCGAACAGCTGAACACGAAGAAGGCGATGCTCGATCTGCTCGACGCGGTGCGCGACGAGTCGGGCAAGGAAGCGGCGGTGCGGCTCGTGTTCGAGCCGAAGTCGCGCACGATCGACCAGACGGAATTCGTCAACTCGCTGCTCGCGCATACGAGCCTCGAATCGAACGCGACGCTGAACCTCGTGATGATCGGCGCCGACGGCCGGCCGGGCCAGAAGGGGCTGCTGACGATCCTCGACGAATGGGTGAAGTTCCGCCAGATGACGATGACGCGCCGCTGCCGCCATCGTCTCGGCAAGGTCGACGACCGCATCCACATCCTCGAAGGGCGGATGATCGTCTTCCTGAATCTCGACGAGGTGATCCGCATCATCCGCGAGTCG
The DNA here is from genome assembly GCF_001806955.1 of Burkholderia sp. HMSC10F09. Classification (NCBI taxonomy): domain Bacteria; kingdom Pseudomonadati; phylum Pseudomonadota; class Betaproteobacteria; order Burkholderiales; family Burkholderiaceae; genus Burkholderia; species Burkholderia sp. HMSC10F09. Next base: position 11,692 of record NZ_KV786716.1, on the reverse strand, counting down.
GACGAGCCGAAGGCCGCGCTGATGAGTGCATTCGGACTCACGGACCGTCAGGCCGAGGACATCCTCGAAATCCGGCTGCGTCAGCTCGCGCGGCTCGAGAAGATCAAGATCGAGAAGGAGCTCGAATCGCTGCGCGACGAGAAGGCGAAGCTGGAAGAACTGCTCGCGAACGACAGCGCGATGAAGCGGCTGATGATCAAGGAGATCGAGGCCGACGCGAAGCAGTACGGCGACGATCGCCGCACGCTGATTCAGCAGGAGAAGCGCGCGACGTTCGAGGCGAAGGTCGTCGACGAACCGGTGACGGTCGTCGTGTCGCAGAAGGGCTGGGTGCGCGCACTGAAGGGCCACGGGCTCGATCCGGCGGGCTTCTCGTTCAAGGCCGGCGACAGCCTGTATGCGGCGTTCCAGTGCCGCACGCCGGATCGGCTGATCGCGTGGGGCAGCAGCGGCCGCGTGTACTCGGTCGACGTGTCGGTGCTGCCGGGCGGCCGCGGCGACGGCGTGCCGGTCACGTCGCTGATCGAGCTCGAATCGGGCTCGCATCTGATGCATTACTACGCGGCGTCGGCCGACCAGCCGCTGCTGCTCGCCTCGAGCAACGGCTTCGGCTTCATCGCGAAGGTCGGCGACATGGTGAGCCGCGTGAAGGCCGGCAAGTCGTTCATGACGATCGATCCGGGCGCGGTGCCGCTCGCGCCGATGCCGGTGCTGCCGAACGCGACGCAGGTCGCGTGTCTGTCGAGCGGCGGGCGGCTGCTGGTGTTCGGCATCGACGAGATGAAGACGCTGTCGGGCGGTGGCCGCGGCGTGACGCTGATGGCGCTCGACGACAAGGAAACGCTCGTGCAGGCGCTCGCGATCGATCCGGCCGGCGTCGTGCTGATCGGCACGGGGCGCGGCGGCAAGGTGCAGGACGAGACGCTGTCGTATGCGGGTCTCGCGCCGCATATCGGCAAGCGCGCGCGCAAGGGGCGCGCACCCGACACGAAGCTGAAGGTCGTGACCGAGCTGCGTCCGCTGCTCGGCTGACAGGCCGCGCGCCCGGCATCGAAAGCCGCACGTTCCGCTTCGGCCGGCGTGCGGCTTTTTTGCTGGGCGCGGGTGCCGCGCCGCGCATCGTCGCGCGTAACATGCAAAATAGTGTGAAATCGGGCGCGGCGCCTGAACCGCGCGGCGGCGCGCCGGTCGAACGTCGCTTGATGCCGCGTGCGTCGCGTCGTACGGCGCGCACCGGCTCGCGTTCCCACATTCAACCCGTCACAGGATCGTCGCCATGTCTCATGCCGTTACCGTCGCGCTGTTTCTTCATCTGCTGGCCGTCGCCGTGTGGGTGGGCGGGATGGTATTTGCGCATTTCTGCCTGCGGCCCGCGCTGTCGGATCTCGCGCCGCAGCTTCGGCTGCCGCTGATCGAAGGCGTGTTCGGCCGCTTCTTCAACTGGGTCGCGGGCGCGGTGATCGTGATCCTGCTGTCCGGCGGCTTCCTGTTGATGCAGTTCGGCGGCGCGCATGCGACCTGGCCGCTGCACGCGATGGCGGGCCTCGGCGTCGTGATGATGCTGATCTTCGGCCATATCCGCTTCGCGCTGTTTCCGCGCATCCGCCGCGCGGTGCAGGCGCAGAACTGGCCGGACGGCGCGCGCGCGGTCAACGGCGTGCGCCTGCTCGTCATCGTCAATCTCGTGCTCGGCGTCGTGACGATCGGCGCCGCCGTGCTGTCGCGCGGCTTCTGAACGCCTCTCGCGCAGGCCGGCCTCGCGCGACGCCGCGTTATGCGGCGAGCATCGCGTCGAGCAGCCACGAGCCGGCCGGCCCGAGCGGCCGGTTGCGCGACCACACCGCATCGACGCGCACGCGCCGCGGCCAGCCGCGCGCACGCAGTTCGCACAGCCGGTCGCGCGCGAAATGCTCGACCATCCAGCGCGGCAGTTCGGCCCAGCCGAATCCCAGCACCGCCATTTCCAGCAGCATCAGATAGCTCGGCGCGAGCCAGCGCTGCGTGCCGACGACGATCCGGTGATCGCTGCTGCGACCTTCGGGCATCACGTACGTATTGAGCCGCAGCTCGCGTGCATCGCGTAGCGCCGCATGCGGCACTTCGGCATCGCGGTAGTCGGCGAGCGGATGCGTGCGGCCGACGAACAGTCCGATTTCCGATTCCTCCGCCACCGTTGCCGCGCCGATGTCGGGCGGGTAGCTCGCGCGCGCGGCCATCAGCCCGAGTTGCGCGCGCCCTTGCTGAATCAGGTCCAGCACGTCGTCGTGCTCGGCGATCTGGCATTCGAGTTCGAGCGCCGGAAACCGCTGTTCGAGCGCGGTGAGCGTTTCTTCATAGCGCTTCGACTGATACGTGTCGGAGACGACGAGCGTCAGCCGCGCTTCCTCTCCGCGCGCGAGCCGCGCGGCGACGCGATCGATCGCGGCGCCGGCCTCGAGCGTGCGCTGCACGTGCGGCAGCAGCGCGCGGCCGGCGTCGGTCAGCGTCGGCGAGCGCGTCGAGCGGTCGAACAGCTGCACGCCGAGATCGATCTCGAGGTTGGCGATCGCCTCGGACACCGTCGACTGCCGCTTGCCGAGCTTCTTCGCGGCGGCCGTGAACGAGCCGAGCTGCGCCGCTTCGGCGAACGCGACGAGGGCTTCGGGCGGATGGCGCATCGGGTTGTCCTGTCGTTGATATATCGGTAAAACCGATGATAACAAACTGGATGTATCCGTATCGACCGATCAAAATGCACTCCATCGACGAAACACACTCAGATGGAGCGAATCATGAAACAGACGAACAAGACGGTGATGGAGCGGCTCGTCCACGCGCTGACGTTCGAGCTCGTCGCGATCGCGCTGTGCGCGCCGATCGGTGCGTGGCTGCTCGACATGCCGGTTGCGCACGTCGGCGTGCTGACCGTGATGGTGTCGTTGGTCGCGATGGCGTGGAACATGATCTTCAACACGCTGTTCGACCGCTTCGAGCGCCGCGCGGGGCTGTCGCGCACGATCGGCGTGCGTATCGCGCATGCCGTCGGTTTCGAGGCGGGCCTGGTCGCGATGGTGGTGCCGCTCGCCGCGTGGTGGCTCAACGTGAGCCTGATCGAGGCGTTGCTGCTCGACCTCGGCATCGTGCTGTTCTTCCTGCCGTACACGTTCTGCTTCAATCTCGCGTCCGACGCGCTGCGCGCGCGCTGGATCGCGCGCCGCGTCGCGGTGCAGGCAGGCTGATCGGGGAAGCGACGGGCGCGGCCGCCAACGTGCGGCGGCGCCCGTCGTTCAATGCGCGGCGAGCAGCCACGCGCCGCAGGCCATCGCGACCGCGCCGTACACCGCATACACGGGCACCTTGAAGCGCGCGAAGCAGAGCGCGGCGAACGCGCCGGTCAGCCAGTAGGCCGGATTGGCCGGCTCGCGATGCAGGATCTTTACGACCGCGACGACGAGAAAGCCCGTCGTCGCCGCGCGCAGCAGCCGCATGCCGTGCTCGAAGCGCGAATGGCGGCGCAGCCGCTGCAGATGGCGTTGCGCGAACACGACCAGGCAGCCGGACGGAATGAACAGCGCCGCGGTCGCGAGCAGTGCGCCGACCCAGCCGTCGGTCAGATAGCCGAGAAACGGCACGACGTTCAGCAGCGGCCCGGGCGATACGGGCGACAGCGCGAACGCGAGCGTGAAGTCGTGTTCCGAGATGCCGGTCGCCGGCGTGACGAACAGCGTCTTCAGCACCGGCAGCGCGGAAAAGCCGCCGCCGAACAGCGTCATCCCGGCGCCGGCGAGGCGCGGCCAGAGCAGCGTCGCCTGGTAATGGCCGGGCAGCGGCAGCGCGAACAGCGCGACGAGGATCGCGAGCAGCACGAGCAGGTTGCGGTCGCGTCGCGACAACGCGAAGCCGACCGCGTCCTCCTGCTGCGGCCCACTCAACCAACCGGCGGCAAACGCCGCGAAAAGAATCCCGACGAAAGCGGCCGGACTATGCGCGAACGCAAGCAGAATCGTCGACAGCGCGGCGATCGCCTGCTCGCGCCGCGTGCGCGCGAGCGTACGCAGCTGCTTGACCCACGTGACGCCGATCAGCGCGGCGAGCACCATCCCGAAATGATTGAGCAGCATCGGCGCGGCGAGCGAGCGGACGAGCGGCGTGCGGTAGAACACCGCGAACAGCGTCATCAGCGCGAAGAACGGCAGCACGCTCGCGATGCCGGCAATCCATGCGCCGGCGCGGCCGTGCAGCGTCTGGCCGACCTGCACCGCGACGTTGCAGCCGACGGGGCCCGGCACGAGCCAGGCGAGCGACACGAGATCGGCGAACGTCTGCGCGTCGATGCGCTGCACGCGATGCACGTAGTGGCGTTCGAGCTGCGCCATCATCGACAGGCCGCCCCACGACACCGCGGAAATGCCAAGCACGACCTTGAACAAGGTCAACAGCGATGCGCGGTCGATGCGCTCGGGCGTTTCGATTTCGACGGTGGTCGTCATGGTTGTAGTCGGCCGGCAGGCCGGATCTCTCGCGCGTGTCAGGTGCCGGCGGCCCGCCGGCACGAAAGGCCTTCCGATTGTCCGCCGCGGATCGTGACACTTCCATGCGCGAAAACGCTAGTAAACGAATGGCGCAATTGGCGCGGAAATTGAACCAATCGATGCGGCCGCATCGGTCGGCGTGCCGGTGCACGGGGAGGGAAGGGCGCGGCGGCTTGTGCGATCAGGCACTCGTGCCGCCGGCCGCGCGGTGCGGTACGACGTTCGGATGGTCGCCGCGCACGCCGAAGCGCGCGATCAGCGCGGGGATCGCATCGGCCGGCACCGGCCGCGAGAACAGGAAGCCCTGTGCCTCGATCTCGCCGAGCGCGGACAGCCATGCGATCTGCTCGTCGGTCTCGGTGCCTTCGACGACGACGGTCAGCCCGAGCGAACGCGCGAGATGCACGATCGACGCGACCATCACGCACACGCTGCGATCGTGCGGAATCGCCTGCACGAACGAGCGGTCGACCTTCAGCGTGTCGACCGAGAAGCGATGCAGGTACGACAGCGACGAATAGCCGGTGCCGAAGTCGTCGAGCGCGATCCGGATGCCGAGCTTCTTCAGCGCGACGATCTTCTCGGACACGAGCTCCGGATATTCCATCATCGCGGTCTCGGTGATCTCGATCTCGAGGCGGTTCGCGTCGATGCCGGTTTCGCGCAGCGCGCCCGAGATCGTCTCGATCAGGTCGCCGCGCCAGAACTGCACGGGCGAGATATTGACGGCGAGCGTCAGCGTGTCGTGGCCTTCCTCGCGCCAGCGCGCAATCTGCCGGCACGCGGTGCGGATCACGAAATCGCCGATCGGCACGATCAGCCCGGTCGATTCGGCAATCGAAATGAACTCGTTCGCGGAGATGATCCCGTGCTCGGGGTGATCCCAGCGCGCGAGCGCCTCGAAGCCCGTGATCGTGCGGTGCGCGAGATCGATTTTCGGCTGGTACGCGAGGAACAGCTGCCCTTCGGCGAGCGCGACGCGCAGCTGCTGCTCCCAGCGCATCAGGTGATCGGCACGGTGCGACAGATGCGGCGCATAGAACTGGTAGCAGTTCTTGCCCGCGTCCTTCGCGCTGTACATCGCGAGGTCGGCCTTCTTCAGCAGGTCGATCTCGCTTTCGTTCGCGACCGTGTGCAGCGCGATGCCGATGCTGGCGTGCAGCACGAACGAGCTGCCGCGCACGTCGAACGGCTCGGCGAACATCCGGATGATCGCCTCGGCAAGCCGTACCGCGCGCCGTTCGACGTCGTCGCCCTTCATCACGACGACGAACTCGTCGCCGCCGATGCGCGCGAGCGTGCCTTCGTCGCCCACGGCATCCGACAGGCGCGATGCCGTCATCTGCAGCACGATGTCGCCGGCGTTGTGGCCGAGCGTGTCGTTGACGGTCTTGAAGTTGTCGAGATCGATGAACAGCAGCCCGAGCCGCGACAGGCTCGACGGCATCGACACGTCGTTGCGCAGCCCGCGCAGCGTCGCGTAGCGGTTCGCGAGGCCCGTCAGCAGGTCGTATTCGGCGAGCTGCGTCATCTCGCGCTCGCGGCCGAGCAGCTTGCCGATCAGGCCCGTGGCAACGCCGAAGAACGCGAGCATCGCGAGCGTGATGAAGCTCGTCATCAGCAGATAGACGTTGCGCGTGTGGTAGTAGTCCGCGAACTCTTCCGCCTGCGACAGCCCGACCATCACCGCGAGCGGATAGCCGTCGAGGTGACGGTACGACACGATGCGCGTGACGCCGTCGATCGGATCGGCGATCGTCCCCGTCACGCGCTCGGCGATCGGATAGACGCCCGATGCGGAGAACGCGCCGGGCGCATTGCTGACCGAACCGGTGCGGCGCGCGAGCACGGCGCCGGTGTCGGAGACGACCGCGATCACGCCTTCCTTGCCGATCGCCGCGTTGTTGTAGAAGTCGTTCGTGAAGTAGCTCGGGTCTTCCGATACGACGACGATGCCCGCGAAACTGCCGTCCGGATTGTTCAGCCGCCGCGTCATCTGCAGCGTCCAGTGGCCCGATACGCGGCCGAGCACGGGCTTGCTGATGTAGAGGCGGTCGTCGTTGTGCGCGAGATGCACCTGGAAGTGCTCGCGATCGGACAGGTTGATCGCTTGCGGGCGCGTCTCGGCCGTATTCGCGAACAGCATGCCCTTCGCGTTGACGAGCGAGACCTGGATCAGCGTGTCGCTCGGCACGACGCCTTTCTCGACCGCGCTCGCGAGATTGAAGTGCGCGGGCGACTTCTCGAACTCGAACTTGACGAAGCGCGTGATCTGGTCGACCTGGTGGATCGCCTTGACCGTGTGCTGTTCGAGCGCGGACGACAGGATCGCCGCCGATGCGGCCGCCTCCTTGTACGCGCTGTCCTTCTCGACCGACAGCCGCGCGATGATCACGGCCCACAGCAGCGCCAGCGCGAGCATCCCGAGCAGCGGGATCGCGAATAGCGCCCGGCGCCTCGACTTGCGCGGCGTGCGCAGCCGCGGCGGCGGCGGGTGGGATGACCGGGCGAAGCTCATCGAAGGGCGGCGTCCTGCTCTCGCGTACGCCATCGTCGGGGGATGGCCGGCTGGTGGGATCGCAGCGGCGTCCGCCGGTTCGCGGCGAGCGAATACCGGGCAAACGTCCGAAGCAACGGATTAGGCCCGATATTACTGGCTGGTGCGGTTTTGCGATAGCGGGGGGGAAGGGTGCCGCGGACGGGCGCGCTCCGGACGGGAAACCGTCAGGCGGGAAGACGGAACGTGCCGTCGACGACGGTGATCGTGCTGCCGCCGATCCACGTCGTGCCGTCGGCGTCGTAGTGGACCGACACGCGGCCGTCGCGGCCGATCGCGGTGCCCTGGCGGGCCGTATAGGACGGGCCCGGGCGCCGTTGCTGGCGCGCGAGCAACCCGGCCAGCGCGGCGTTCGCGCTGCCGGTGACCGGATCCTCCCCGAGGCCGAAGCTGCCGCCCGTCATCAGGCAGCGGATTTCGAACGTCGCGGGGCCGCCGGCCGCATGCGGCGCATAGGCGGCGAGCCCGTGCGCGCCGTAGCGATGCGTGATCGCTTCGAGCGCGGCCGGATCGGGCGCGAGGCCGATGCACGCGTCGGCCGACGTCAGGCGCACGACGAGCCAGGGCGCGCCGTTGTCGACCGCGCACGGTTCGGCATCCGGATCGATCGCGTCGGAGCGCAGCGCGGCGGCGAGCGCCGCGTAATCCGAACGATCGACCGGCGTGAAGCGCGCCGGCGGCGCGGCGAATGCCCAGCCGTCGCCCTGTTCGCGCAGCACGACGCGGCCGACGCCGCATTGCTGAACGAGCCGGCCCGCCGTGCGCGGCCGCGCGCCGCTCGCGAGGAACGCGTGCGCGGTGCCGAGCGTCGGGTGGCCGGCGAACGGCAGCTCGCCGGCCGGCGTGAAGATCCGCACGCGATAGTCGGCCCCCGGATCGCTCGGCGCGCAGACGAACGTCGTTTCCGACAGGTTCGTCCAGCGGGCGATCGCGAGCATCGCGTCGTCGTCGAGCGAATCGGCGTCGAATACGACCGCCAGCGGATTGCCCTTGAACGGCACCGACGTGAACACGTCGACCTGCGCGAAGCGAACGAGGCGGCCGGACATCGGCGTATTACGCGACTTCGGCGATCAGTTCGATCTCGACGCAGGCGCCGAGCGGAATCTGCGCGACGCCGAACGCCGAGCGTGCATGCTTGCCCGCATCGCCGAACACTTCCGCGATCAGTTCCGATGCGCCGTTCGTCACGATGTGCTGCTCGGTGAAGTCGAGCGTCGAGTTCACGAGGCTCATCAGCTTCACGATGCGCGTGACCTTGTTCAGGTCGCCGGTGTGCGCGTGCAGCGTCGCGAGCAGGTCGATCGCGATCGCGCGCGCGGCCGCCTTGCCGTCTTCGGTCGTCAGATCGGCGCCGAGCTTGCCGGCCCACACCTTGCCGTCCTTCTTCGCGATGTGGCCCGACAGGTAGACCGTGTTGCCGCTTTGCGCGCTCATCACGTAGGCGGCAGCCGGTGCGCCGGCGCTCGGCAGTTCGATGCCCAGCGATTTCAGTTTGTCGTAGACGTTAGCCATGCGTTCGTTCCTCGTAGTGAGTCTTGACAGGAAAAAAGGGCGGATCAGAGGCGCTCGCGGATCAGCTTGCCGAGCCGCGCGACGCCTTCCTCGATCTTCTCGGGCGGCACCGTCACGAACGACAGGCGCAGCGTATTTTGCTGCGCGTCGTTCGCGAAGAACGGCGCGCCCGGCACGAAGGCGACGTGATTCTCGACCGCCGTCGCGAGCAGCGCCATGCTGTCGATCTGCTTCGGCAGGTTCACCCAGATGAACATCCCGCCTTCCGGGCGGTTCCACGTGACGCCTTCCGGCATGTGACGCGCGAGCGCGCCGAGCATCGCTTCGCACTGCGCGCCGTACAGCTGGCGGATCGTCGGGATGTGCTCGTCGAGGAAGCCGTCCTTGATCACCTCGTGTGCGATGCGCTGCGTGAGCGTCGGCGTGTGCAGGTCGGTGGCCTGCTTCGCCTGCACGAGCTTGAAGTGCAGTTCCTCGGGCGCAATGATGTAGCCGATCCGCAGGCCAGGCGCGAGCACCTTCGAGAACGTGCCGAGGTGCACGATGTGGTCGGGCGCCATCGACAGCATCGTCGGCAGCGGCTCGCCCTGATAGTTCAGCGCGCCGTACGGATCGTCTTCGAGCACCGGGAACGGGCTCGTCTGCGCGAATGCGGCCAGCGCGCGGCGGCGCTCGACCGGCAGGCGGCGGCCCGTCGGATTCTGGAAGTTCGGCTGCGCGTACAGCAGGCGCGCGCCCTGCGTGAGCGCGGGCGTCAGGCCGTCGGGCAGCAGGCCCTGTTCGTCGGTCGGCACCTGCACGTAGCGCGGCTCGTACAGCGAGAACGACTGCAGCGCGCCGAGGTAGGTCGGCGTTTCGACGAGGATCGGGCTGCCCGGATCGACGAGCGCCTTGCCGAGCAGGTCGAGCGCCTGCTGCGAGCCGGTCGTGACCAGCACTTGCGACACGCGCACGCGATAGCGCTCGGCGATCCACTCGCGCAGCGGCAGATAGCCTTCGGTCGCGCTGTACTGCAGCGCCGCGGCCGGCGCGTCGCGCAGCACGCGGTCGGCGGCCGCGCGCATGCGCTCGGCCGGGAACGTCGCGGGGGCGGGCAGGCCGCCGGCGAACGAGATGACCTCGGGGCGTTCCGTGACCTTCAGGATCTCGCGGATCGCCGAGCTCGTCAGCTTGCGGGCGCGTTCGGAAAGCTGCCAGTGCGGCGGGTGCAGGTCGCTCGGATTCATAGTCTCCTCGTTCGGATATCGTGGTCAGTCAAGAAAGGTCGATCGGGCCGATCGCGTCGACGCAGCCGGGTGAGCATGCGCGAGCGCGTGCGTGCCGTCGCGGCCGGGTGGGCAGAACCGTTCAGGCAAAGCGGACATTATGGCGTACCTCATCAGCCGGCGCGAGCGGGACGCGGCGCCGTGGCGACCGCCGAGCGCCGGCCGAGCATCACGGTCGCGATCACGGCGGCGGCGAACAGCCACGTGGAGGGCGTGACCGTTTCGCCGAACAGCAGCGCGGAAAACGCGATCGTGAAGAAGATCTGCAGCAGTTGCACCTGGCCGACGCGCGCGGTGCCGCCGATCGCCAGTCCTGCATACCACGCGAAAAAGCCGATGAATTGCGAAAAGAGGGTCACGTAGCCGAACGCGAGCCACGTGCGCGGCGCGAGCGGGCCCGGATGGGCGGCGTGCTGCAGCCACGCGAGCCAGCCGACCGGCAGCACGAGGAACGGCGCGGACACGACGAGCGCCCAGCAGATCACCTGCCAGCCGCCGATCTGGCGCGCGAGGCGCGCGCCTTCCGCGTAGCCGAGCGCGCCGATGCCGACCGCGACGAGCATCAGCGCATCGCCGGGCTGCACGGTGCCGCCGCCGTCGCGCAGCGCGAACGCGATCACGAGCGCGCTGCCCGTGACCGCGCTGACCCAGAACGCCTTCGACGGGCGTTCGTGCGACAGCCAGGCCGCATACAGCGCGACGAACAGCGGCTGCAGTCCGTTGACGACCGCGCCGTGCGACGCAGGCACGGTCTTCATCGCCCACGCGGAGAACACCGGATACGCGACGATCACGCCGGCCGACACGACGGCCAGGCTTTTCAGCTGCGTGCGCGTCGGCAGCGGCTCGCGGCGCCACCACAGCAGCAGGCCGGCCGGCACCGCGGCCGCGAGCGCGCGGCCGAGCCCGTTGAGCAGCGGATGGAGCTCGGCGACGACGATGCGCGTCATCGGCAGCGTCAGGCTGAAGATCATCACGCCGATCAGGCCGAGCAGCATGCCCCGGGTTTCGCGCGAATTCATGTCGAGGGTGTCTCCGTATCGTGGGGTTCGGGCACGCGGCGCGGCGTGCGTTCAGCGCAGCGCGCGCGGGCCGTGCGGCGTGTCGAATTCGGCGATCAGCGCGGGCGGGCCGTCGGCCGCTTCGAGGTCGAGCAGATGGGCGGCGCCGAGCCAGTCGAGCTGCTCGCCGATCAGGTCCGCACGCGGATGGCGGCCCTTGAGCGCCGTCAGCGCGACGCCGTCGTGCGGCAGCGAATCGGCCGGATGGCGCGGGCCGTCCCACTGGATCAGCGACGGCACGAGGCCGTCGCCGGCCTGCTGCCACGCGGGGAACGCGCCGTCGTCGGGCACCGTCAGGCCCCACGTCAGATCGCCGCGCTGCATCGCGACGACGGGCGGAATGCGGTCCGGGTACTGGCTTTGCCACAGCGCGAGCCGGCGCGGGCGCTCGACGCGCGCGACCCAATGCGCGAGGAACGGACCCTGCGCGACGCGTGCCTGCATTGCCGGATCGTCGAGCGCGAACAGCCGCGCGCGCGGCGGCGCGCCGCCCGTCGCGTCGTCGCGTGCGTCCGGATCGATCGCGATGACTTCGAGATACGCGCCGCCCCAGAGGCCGAACAGCGCATTATGAGTGCGCATCAGCGGATGGCGGCCGCCGCCGGCCGGGGCGACGCCGAGCGCGTCGGCGACATGGCGCACGCCTTCGTCGAGCGTGCGCGCGGCAATCACGAGATGGTCGAGGGTCAGGGAGCGGGTAGGCATCGGCGTCGGTCGGGAAAAGCGGAACTGTCATGGCCACCCGGCCGCTCGCGAGCGGCCGCCGGTGCAGCCGCGCCGCTC
>NZ_KV786715.1:0-8313 GCF_001806955.1 Burkholderia sp. HMSC10F09 | reverse complement strand
CCGCCGCACGCCGCACGCCGCGCGGCGAGCGCCACCGCGACGCAACCCGCCACAGCGCCTGCCGCCGCACCGCCCGCCGCCGACGATGCCGACGCGAAAAAACGCGCGATCATCGCCGCCGCGCTCGAACGCGCGCGCAAGAAGAAGGAAGAACTCGCCGCGCAGGGTGCGGCTCCGAAGAATACCGAAGGCGTGAGCGCGGCCGTCCAGGCGCAGATCGACGCAGCCGAGGCGCGCCGCAAGCGGCTCGCCGAACAACAGGCCGCGCGCGATGCGCAGGCCGACGACGCCGATCGAGACGATACCGGCGGCCCGTCCGCGCCGCCCGACGACCAAGCGCCATGAACGCCAGCAAACGACGCGCGATCTACGAAACGCTGCAAAGCCTCAACCCGCATCCGACCACCGAACTCGAATACTCGACGCCGTTCGAGCTGCTGATCGCGGTGATGCTGTCCGCGCAGGCGACCGACGTGTCGGTGAACAAGGCGATGCGCAAGATGTTCCCGGTCGCCAACACGCCGCAACAGATCGTCGCGCTCGGCGAGGAAGGCGTCGCCGAGTACATCAAGACGATCGGGCTCTACCGGACCAAGGCGAAGAACGTCGTCGCCGCGTGCCGGATCCTGCTCGAACGCTACGGCGGCGAAGTGCCGGCCGACCGCGAAGCGCTCGAAAGCCTGCCCGGCGTCGGCCGCAAGACGGCGAACGTCGTGCTCAACACCGCGTTCGGCCAGCCGACGATCGCGGTCGACACGCACATCTTCCGCGTCGCGAATCGCACGGGGCTTGCGCCCGGCAAGGACGTCAAAGCCGTCGAAGCCGCACTCGAAAAGTTCACGCCGAAGGAATTCCTGCACGACGCACATCACTGGCTGATCCTGCACGGCCGCTACGTCTGCAAGGCGCGCAAGCCCGAATGCTGGCACTGCGCGATCGAGCCGCTCTGCGAATACCGGCCGAAAACGCCGCCGCCGAACGACTGACGCGCACCGCAACGCCGCAGCGCCGCAGCGCCTGACCGGCGTGCAGGCGCTGCGCGGCTGCTACGCGTTCGACGTCGCCGTCGTGTCGTCGGCGGCCGCGCCGCCGGCGCGCACGAGCGCGAGCACGGCCGCCAGAATCGCGACGCCGCCCGCCCACTGCAGCGGCGACAGCGCCTCGCCGAACAGCAGCGCGGCGAGCGCGACCGTGACGACCGGCTCGAGCGTCGACAGCATCGACGTGCGCGCGGCGCCGAGCCGCTCGAGCCCTGCGAAGAACGCGAGCATCGCGGCCACGGTCGACACCAGCGCGATCGCAAGCATCGCGGCCCAGCCGCCGGCCGTCGCGGGCCAGCGCGGCGGCGCATCGAAGGCGACGGTCCGCACCAGCGCGATCAGCACGAGCGCGGCCGTCGCCGATACGCAGATGATCGCGGTGGTCGCGAGCGGATCGACGCCGCGCGTCGCCTTCGTGCCGCCGACGATGTACAGCGAATAGACGACCGCCGCGCCGAGCGCAAGCGCGATGCCGAACGGCTCGCCGTGGCCGCCGCCGACCATCAGCGCGGAGCCCGCGACGCACAGCACGAGCGCGACGCCCTTTGCGCGCGTGAGCCGCTCGCCGAGCCACCACGCGGCGAGCAGCGTCACGAAGGCCGGATACAGATAGAGCAGCAGCGCGACGAGGCTCGCCTGCGCATGCCGCAGCGCCGTGAAATAGCAGAACGACTGGCCGACGTAGCCGAGCGCGCCCATCGCGACGAGCGGCATCAACGCGCGGCCGCGCGGCCAGACGACGCCGCGCCGCCACGCGATCGCCGCGAGCACGGTACCGCCGATCGCGAAACGCACGATCAGCAGGCCGAGCACGTCGACGCCGCCTGCATACGCGTAGCGGCCGAAAATCGCCATCGCGCCGAACGCTGCGGCGGACAACGCGACGTAGAGCGCACCTTGCAGCGCGGCGGACGAGGAACGAACGGCGGCGATCATGGCGAAGCGGGCGGTGGGTAGCGGCGCGAAAACGGGGACCGTAGGAGTGTAGCGACTCGCGGACCGCGAGCCTAGCTCAGGCTTACCCGTTACACGCGACCCGCGCGGCCGCGTCGGATTCGACACGCGGCGCCGCATGGGCGGAGCGCCGGCCGTGCCGCCACCGCCCCGCTCTCCCCCGGCCGTCGCGCACCGTCGCGGCCGCGGCCTGCGGCGCGCGCCGACCCGGCGTACAATGCGCGACGCGGCACGACGCCGCGCATCACGACGCTCCCCACCATGTTCAATCCGAGCCGCGACGAAGTCCGTCGCTTTTTCACCGAAACCTGGCGCAAGCAACGCGCCGGCGAGATCCTGACGCCGCTGGAAGCGATGGCCGCCGACTGGATCGTCGAACACCCCGAATACCACGCGGAACTCGAGGACGCGGACGGCGCGGCCGCGCGCAACTACACACCCGAGGAAGGCCGCACGAATCCGTTCCTGCATCTGTCGATGCATCTGGCGATCAGCGAGCAGCTGTCGATCGACCAGCCGCCCGGCATCCGCGCCGCGCACGACAAGCTCGCGGCGAAGCTCGATTCGACGCACGACGCGCAGCACGCGATCATGGAGTGCCTCGGCGAGACGATCTGGGAAGCGCAGCGCACGAACGCGCCGCCCGACACGGACGCGTACCTGCAGCGCATCCTGCGCCGCGCATCGCGCGACTGAAACGCAACTGAAGCGCGACTGAGCGCCGCCGCCGCAACGGCCGGCCGTTCGTCGCATGCCGCCCGCCGCCCACCGTGCTGCGCCGGCCGCAGACAAAAAAATACCCCGCCTCGGCGGGGTATCCTGGCCTGCCGGGCACACGGCCCGTCGCGCTTACTTCTTGAACACCAGGTCGCCCTTCAGCGACTCGATGTAGGCAGCGATGTCCTTCATGTCGTTGACCGACAGGTTCTGCACCTGCGCCTGCATGATCGCGTTGTTGCGACCGAGCAGCGGGTTCGTCAGGCCCATCTGGTACTGGCGCATCGCCCACACGAGATAGTCGGCGTGCTGGCCGGCGAGGCGCGGGTACTCGGCGTTGATCGGCTGGTTCAGCTTCGCGCCGTGGCAGGCCGCGCAGTTGTGCGATTCGACCAGATCCTTGCCCTTCGAGAGGTCGGCCGCGTGTGCGGTACCGATCGCGAGGCCGGCCGCGAATGCGATCGCCGCCGCCGTCTTGAATGCGTTGTTCATGAATGCTCCTGTCCCGCTGCTGAGATCAGCGGCGCGCGCTTTACTTGTAGGGATTGTCCTTCGAGTCGACCTTCTGCGCGGCGTAGTAGGCCGCCAGATCGGCGATGTCCTGATCCGTCAGCGAACCGGCGATCGCGTTCATCGACGGGAAATGACGATCCTTCTTGCGGTAGGACTTCAGCGCGTTCTCGAGGTATTGCTGGTTCTGGCCGCCGAGGACGGGAACCCGGTAGACCTCCGGGTATGCCGCGCGGTAATCCTGGATGCCGTGGCAACCGATGCACATGGCGGCCTTGCTTGCCCCGTCCTTCGGGTTGCCGACCACACCGGCCGCCTGCGCGCTGCCCGCGAGCGCCACGAGCGCTGCGACAACGACGTGTTTGCCGACGAATTTGTTCATAGCTCTTGTAACCTAGCTTGAGGGGAAACTGGCGCCGAAGCGGCAACGGCCCGCGCCGTTTTGCTTCTCGGATCGCCACGCAGGCCAAAAAAAACGGCCAGATTGTACCGCGTCGGCGGGGAATGCGTCCATATCGGCGCCCCGGTGCGCCCCGCCGCAGCCCCGCAACGATACGCGGCCGGCGCCCAACCCGACAGCCCTTCTGACTTATACTGGGATTTTTCCCCGCCAGAGAAGACCGCCGCCATGCGTTTCGAAGGGTCCTCGCACTACGTCGCCACCGACGATCTGAAACTCGCGGTCAACGCCGCGCTGACGCTGCAGCGCCCGCTGCTGATCAAGGGCGAGCCGGGCACCGGCAAGACGATGCTCGCGGAGGAAGTCGCCGCCGCGCTCGACATGCCGCTGCTGCAGTGGCACATCAAGTCGACGACCAAGGCGCAGCAGGGGCTGTACGAATACGACGCGGTCTCGCGGCTGCGCGACTCGCAGCTCGGCGACGAGCGCGTGAAGGACATCGCGAACTATATCGTCAAGGGCGTGCTGTGGCAGGCGTTCGAGGCCGAGCGCCCGACCGTGCTGCTGATCGACGAGATCGACAAGGCCGACATCGAGTTTCCGAACGATCTGTTGCGCGAGCTCGACCGGATGGAGTTCCACGTGTACGAAACGCGCGAAACGGTGCGCGCGAAGCATCGTCCGCTCGTCATCATCACGTCGAACAACGAGAAGGAGCTGCCCGACGCGTTCCTGCGCCGCTGCTTCTTCCACTACATCCAGTTTCCCGACGCGGCGACGATGCAGAAGATCGTCGCGGTCCATTTCCCGAACATCCGCGAGGAACTGCTGCATGCGGCGCTCGAAAGCTTTTTCGAGCTGCGCGGCGTGTCGGGCCTGAAGAAGAAGCCGTCGACGTCCGAACTGCTCGACTGGCTGAAGCTGCTGCTGGCCGAGAACATCCCCGCCGACGCACTGCGCGGCGCCGACGCGAAGCAGATCGTGCCGCCGCTCGCCGGCGCACTGCTGAAGAACGAACAGGATCTCAGCCTGCTCGAGCGGCTCGTCTTCATGAACCGGCACAACCGGTAACCCTCCGTTCGCAAAGGCCCGGCCATGCTGCTCAATTTCTTCTACGCGCTGCGCGCAGCCAAGCTGCCCGTCTCGGTGAAGGAATACCTGACGCTGCTCGAGTCGCTGAAGGCGGGGCTCATCGCGCCGTCGATCGACGCGTTCTACTTCCTCGCGCGCATGACGCTCGTGAAGGACGAGCAGTACTTCGACAAGTTCGATCAGGCATTCGGCGCGTATTTCCACGGCGTGTCGGCGCTGCCGTCCGACGCGTTCGACATTCCGCTCGACTGGCTCGAGAAGCGCCTCGAGCGCGAGCTGTCGGCCGAGGAGAAGGCGCAGATCGAAGCGATGGGCGGGCTCGACAAGCTGATGGCGCGCCTGAAGGAGCTGCTCGACGAGCAGAAGGAGCGGCACGAAGGCGGCAACAAGTGGATCGGCACCGGCGGCACGTCGCCGTTCGGGCACGGCGGCTACAACCCCGAAGGCGTGCGCATCGGCGGTCCGTCGAACGGCAATCGCACGGCGGTGAAGGTGTGGGAAGCGCGCGCCTACCGCGACTACGACGATTCGGTCGAGATCGGCACGCGCAACATCAAGGTCGCGCTGCGGCGGCTGCGCCGTTTCGCGCGCGAAGGCGCGGCCGAGGAGCTCGATCTGCCCGGCACGATCCGCAGCACGGCCGCGAACGCGGGCTGGCTCGATCTGCGGATGGTGCCGGAGCGCCACAACAACGTGAAGGTGCTGATGCTGCTCGACGTCGGCGGCTCGATGGACGATCACATCAAGCGCACCGAAGAGCTGTTTTCGGCCGCGAAGGCCGAGTTCAAGCATCTGGAATTCTTCTACTTCCACAACTGCGTGTACGACCATCTGTGGAAGAACAACCGCCGTCGTCATTCGGAGCGCACCGCGACGTGGGACGTGCTCCACAAGTTCACGCCCGACTACAAGCTGATCTTCGTCGGCGACGCGACGATGAGCCCGTACGAGGTGCTGCAGCCCGGCGGCTCGGTCGAATACAACAACCCGGAAGCCGGCGCCGTGTGGCTGCGCCGGCTCGCCGATCAGTTCCCCCATCATGCCTGGCTGAATCCGGAACCCGAGCGCCTATGGGAATACCGGCAGTCGGTCGCGATCATTCGCGACCTGCTCGGCCACCGCATGTATCCGCTCACGCTCGCGGGGCTCGAAACCGCGATGCGCGCACTGAGCAAGTAACGAATCCCAAACCAGCAGATACGAGGCCGCCGTCGAGCGGCCCGTTCCGGAGATAGCATGAACCCTTCGCCCACCGCGAGCGCGGGCCGCGCCGGCGGCCGCTTTTTGACCGATACGTCCGTCTCGGCACTCGTCGCCGGCTTCGTCGCGATGATGACCGGCTATACGAGTTCGCTCGTGCTGATGTTCCAGGCCGGCCGCGCCGCGCACCTCAGCGACGCGCAGATCTCGTCGTGGATCTGGGCGCTGTCGATCGGCATGGCGCTGACGACGATCGGCCTGTCGCTGCGCTTTCGCGCGCCGATCGTCGTCGCATGGTCGACGCCCGGCGCGGCGCTGCTGATCGCATCGCTGCCCGGCGTCCCGTACGCCGAGGCAATCGGCGCGTTCGTCGTGTGCGCGCTGCTGCTGACGGCCGTCGGCGTGAGCGGGCTGTTCGACACGCTGATGCGCCGCATTCCGTCCGGCATCGCGGCCGCGCTGCTCGCCGGGATCCTGTTCGAGATCGGCATCGAGATCTTCCGCGCGGCGCAATACCGCACCGCGCTCGTGCTCGCGATGTTCTTCACGTATCTGATCGTCAAGCGGCTCGCG
The DNA here is from genome assembly GCF_001806955.1 of Burkholderia sp. HMSC10F09. Lineage (NCBI taxonomy): Bacteria > Pseudomonadati > Pseudomonadota > Betaproteobacteria > Burkholderiales > Burkholderiaceae > Burkholderia > Burkholderia sp. HMSC10F09. The sequence goes on along the minus strand of NZ_KV786715.1, from coordinate 1,827 downwards.
CCGCGCTACGCGATCGTGACGACGCTGATCGTCGGCACGGCGGTGGCCGGCGCGCTCGGGCTGCTCGACTTCAGCCGGTTCCATATCGCGCTCGCGCAGCCGGTCTTCACGATGCCCGCGTTCTCGATCGCGTCGATCGTCAGCATCGGCATTCCGCTGTTCGTCGTCGCGATGGCGTCGCAGAACGTGCCTGGCATCGCGGTGCTGCGCGCGGACGGCTATCAGACGCCGTCGTCGCCGCTGATCGCGACGACCGGCCTCGCGTCGCTGCTGCTCGCGCCGTTCGGCTCGCACGGCGTGAATCTCGCGGCGATCACCGCGGCGATCTGCACCGGCCCCGAAGCGCACGAAGACCGCGCGAAACGCTACACGGCCGCCGTGTGGTGCGGCACGTTCTACCTGATCGCAGGCATCTTCGGCGCGACGATCGCCGCGCTGTTCGCCGCGCTGCCGAAGGCGCTCGTCGTGTCGGTCGCCGCGCTCGCGCTGTTCGGCTCGATCATGAGCGGGCTCGCCAACGCGATGCAGGACGCGAAGCAGCGCGAGGCCGCGCTCGTCACGTTCATGGTGACCGCGTCGGGCCTCACGCTGCTGTCGATCGGCTCCGCGTTCTGGGGGCTCGTCGCCGGGATCGTCACGCAGGCGATCCTCAACGCGCGCCGCGCGCCGTGACGCGGCGCCGCGCATGCGCGATGCGCGAAAAGGTGCTCGACACGAATCGGGCCTAAAATAGTGGATCGAAGGCGGCGCATGGCGCCGCCTCGCTTCGCCGCCGCGTTCGCGCGGCCCGTGAGAACCCGGCGCCTGTGCGCCCTCCTCCCGAATCGCCATGACTACCGCACTCGACCAGCTCAAGCAGTACACGACCGTCGTCGCCGACACGGGCGATTTCCAGCAGCTCGCGCAATACCAGCCGCAGGATGCGACCACGAATCCGTCGCTGATCCTGAAGGCCGTGCAGAAGGACGCGTACAAGCCGATCCTCGAGAAGACCGTCCGCGACCACCGCAACGAAAGCACCGATTTCATCATCGACCGGCTGCTGATCGCATTCGGCACCGAAATCCTGAAGCTCATTCCCGGCCGCGTGTCGACCGAAGTCGACGCGCGCCTGTCGTTCGACGCCAAGCGCTCGGTCGACAAGGCGCACGAGCTGATCAAGCTCTACGAAGCAGCCGGCATCGAGCGCGACCGCATCCTGATCAAGCTCGCATCGACGTGGGAAGGCATCCGCGCGGCCGAGACGCTGCAGAAGGAAGGGATCAAGTGCAACATGACCCTGCTTTTCTCGCTCGTGCAGGCCGCCGCGTGTGCCGAAGCCGGCGCGCAGCTGATCTCGCCGTTCGTCGGCCGCATCTACGACTGGTACAAGAAGCAGGCCGGCGCCGACTGGGACGAAGCGAAGAACGGCGGCGCGAACGATCCGGGCGTGCAGTCGGTGCGTCGCATCTACACGTACTACAAGACGTTCGGCTACAAGACCGAAGTGATGGGCGCGAGCTTCCGTACGACGAGCCAGATCGTCGAACTCGCGGGCTGCGACCTGCTGACCATCAGTCCCGATTTGCTGCAGAAGCTGCACGACAGCAACGAAACGGTCACGCGCAAGCTGTCGCCCGATGCGCTGCACGACAAGCCGACCGAGCGCGTCGCGATCGACGAGGCATCGTTCCGCTTCCAGCTGAACGACGAAGCGATGGCGACCGAGAAGCTCGCGGAAGGCATCCGCGTGTTCGCCGCCGACGCGGTGAAGCTCGAGAAGCTGATCGAGGCGCTGCGCTGAGCGGCGCGCGCGGCGGCCCGCAGCGGGCCGGCCGCGCGATGCCG
>NZ_KV786714.1:23451-63745 GCF_001806955.1 Burkholderia sp. HMSC10F09 | reverse complement strand
GGCCGCAAACGAGCGGCGCGGCGCCGGCGGCGCGGAACACGAGCCCGCGGCGGTCGAGCCGCACGAGCGGCAGCGGCCGCGCATACGCGGGATAGGCGATTGCAATGCGCGCGCCGTCGGCGCTCGTCAATCCGGGCATCATCGCGCGAAAGACCTGAGACTGGTCCACGTGGTTTCTCCTTCGTTACGATGCCGCCCGGCCGGACACGCGTGCCGGATCAGGCGGCAATGGCGGGCCGGGCGATGCGCTCCGGCTCGATTCCCAGTGCTGCAAACGTTTGCGGATCGAGGTCGATCCAGCAGGCGACGACCAGACGCCCGTCCACCTGCTTCGGCGGCCCCGCGCGGTGCGCGTGCACGCCGATCCTGCGAAACAGTCGTTCCATGCTCGCGAACGTCACGCCGATCAGCTGTCGCGCGCCGCGCTCGGCCGCGCACGAGACGACCGCCGCGAGCATCGGCCGCACGGCCCAATCGGCGCCCGTCGCGCCGCCGTCGGCGCCGCTGGCGGCGAACCGCGACAGCTCCCACACCGCGGTCGAGCGCGGCAGCGGCAGGTCGGGCGCGATCAGATCGGCGAACAGCGTTTCGAGCAGGTACGGACGCGTGGTCGGCAGCAGCCGCGCACAACCGCACAGCTCGCCGCTGCCGTCGCGCGCGACGACGTACACCGTGTCGTCGTGATCGAACGCGTCGCGATCGATTCCTTCGTCCGCGGACGGCAGCGTCCAGCCAAGCTGCTCGACGAAGACGCGGTGCCGATAGCGCGCGAGCTCCGTCGCCTGGGCGATCGGCAACTGCCTTCCCTCGTGAACGAAGGTCTGCATGGATGTCCTCGGATGTGTTTTGGTATGCGTGCATTACAGCGCGCGTCCCGAGGCGGCGGTAACTGGTAACTCTTACAGTATTGCGGCGCGGAAACGCCAATTTCGACGCGGTAACGGTTTCCCGGGCGCCGGGATTGAAAACGCGCGCGCTTTTGCTTATAAAGAGCGCCGGAATCGCGGAAACGTCAGAGGAATGCGGTGGTTGTCACTGCAGCGCCGGACCGGCATGATGGACGGGGTCGCGCCCGAGAATCGCGGCCGCGACGGCGGCAGCCCAGTCGATGCATGCGAGCCGGGCCGCGAGCGCGGCAGCGGTACCGCGCATGCCGATGTCGGCGCCGCTCGCGTCGACGCCCATCGCGTTGCTGCGCACGTCGCCGTCGAGAATGACGAACGTGCCCGATGCGCGTTCGAGGTACCAGTCCCAGCCGACCGTCACGTACGCGACGCCCGGGCCGGCCGGACGCTGCCATTCGGTATAGCCGGCGAGACGCGCGTCGATCGCGCTGTCGCGCAGTTCGGCGAGCAGTGCAGGATCGAGGCCGCTTGCGACGTGGTCGAGCGCGAGCGCGGCCAGCGCGCTTTCCGAGAGGCGCACATAGCCGTCCGGAGACGGACCGCGGACCGCGTGCAGCAAAGAAGAAGTCATGCGTTGGAATGTATCAGGCGCCCATCGGTGCTGGAACCTGACAAGTATGACAGCGTGACGTTGTCGGAGAAAGAATGGAACTGCGCTGGCAGGATGCCTACGATGAATTCAGCGCCGCGGAAGACGAGCAGCAACTCTTCCAGCGGATCGCCGCCTATTCGAAACGGCTCGGCTTCGAATACTGCTGCTACGGCATCCGCGTGCCGCTGCCGGTGTCGAAGCCGGCGGTCGCGATCTTCGATACCTATCCCGACGGCTGGATGGCGCACTATCAGGCGCAGAACTACATCGAGATCGATTCGACGGTGCGCGACGGCACGCTGAGCACGAACATGATCGTGTGGCCCGACGTCGACAAGATCGAGCCGTGTCCGCTGTGGCGCGACGCGCGCGATTTCGGGCTGTCGGTCGGCGTCGCGCAGTCGAGCTGGGCGGCGCGCGGCGCATTCGGCCTGCTGAGCATCGCGCGCCACGCGGATCGTCTGACGCCGGCCGAAATCAACATGCTGACGCTGCAGACGAACTGGCTCGCGAACCTGTCGCATTCGCTGATGAGCCGCTTCATGGTGCCGAAGCTGTCGCCCGAGGCACGCGTCACGCTGACCGCGCGCGAGCGCGAGGTGCTGTGCTGGACCGCCGAAGGGAAGACCGCGTGCGAGATCGGCCAGATCCTCAGCATCTCGGAGCGTACGGTCAACTTCCACGTGAACAACATCCTCGAGAAGCTCGGCGCGTCGAACAAGGTGCAGGCGGTCGTGAAGGCGATTTCGGCGGGGCTCATCGATACCCCGTGATGGTCGCGCGACGCGGTGCCGCGCGCTATTCCATCATCGGCTCGGCTTCCTTCGCGGTCCAGCTCACGCTCGAGATGCTTTTTTCCATGCTGATCCGGCTCGCGATCTGTTCGAGCTTCTGCTGATCCTTCGGATGCAGCTTCAGCGTGGCGGTAACCTTGAGCCGCTCCGGCTGGTCGGGTACGTCCTCGCTCGTCAGACTCTGGAACGACAGCGGCTTCGCATACATCAGGTTCGACAGAAGCGTGCGGATGTGCACTTCGTCGGACCCCAGGCAGATCACCGCGATCTGGTATTCGCGCACGAGGTCCGCGTTCGATACCGGCTGCGCGTTGATCGAATGGCTGACGCCGCGCAGCAGCGTATTGGTCAGCAGCACGATGCAGGTGCCCGCAAGCGCAGGCCCGAAGTGCCCGGTGCCGGACAGCACGCCGACGGCTGCGGAACACCACAGCGTCGCGGCCGTATTGATGCCCTGGATCGAGCCCTTGTCGCGCATGATCACGCCGCCGCCGAGAAAGCCGACGCCGGATACGACGTACGCGGCGATCCGCGTGACGCCTTCGATGCCGTCGCCGGTCAGGACGCCGAGCGTGATGAACAGGCACGCGCCGCACGCGACGAGCGTGATCGTGCGCAGGCCCGCGGTGCGCTGCCGGATCTGCCGCTCGAGGCCGATCGCGACGCCGCATGCGAACGCGGTGAAAAGTCGAAGTGCGAATTCGAAGGTCATGTGTGTCCTGCCGTGCAAGAGGCGCATGCGGGCCCGCGCGGTCGCGGCGCGAGGCCGGACGACGCGCGATGGCCGTCGTCGCGCGGTACTGTACCGCGCGAATGCGCAATGCTGTGTGAAACGGGAGGCGTGCATGGCTCGCGGAACGCGAGCCGGGGCAGCAGGACTGCGGCGGACAGGCGTTCAGGCGGCAAGCGGAGCACGCAACGAAGTGCTGCAACTGTCCACGATGATTCCTGGGAGAAAGACTGGCCGGCATTCTAGTGGGCGCCGCGTCGGCTCGTCAACCCGCGGCGGCAGGCCGCACCGGCAAGCGCAGCGTGTCGCGCATGGCGGTCCGCCGCGCGATCGAGTCGCGTGGATCTGTGTACCATCGCCTTACGACGCGACATGCGCGCGCGGGGCATCGAGGCTCCGTTCGACGCGTCGCGGTGCGGTACCGCAACGAGGGTGAGCGTTCCATGCGAAGTTTCTTTGTCCGGTTCATTGCAATCGGCGTGATGTTCCATCTGTACGTCGGGTTAAGGATCATTCCCGACGCATTCGCTTCACCGGTCGCGCGCACGCTGGCCGCGCTCGTGCTGGCCGGCTTCTGTGTGCTGATTCCGGTCGGCATGTTCTCGCGCCGCTTCGACGAAGGGTGGCCCGCGACGCTGTTCGGCTGGGCCGGTTCGATCGCGATGGGCTTCTTCTCGTCGCTGCTGGTACTGACGTTTCTGCGCGAATTCGTGCTGCTCGGCGCATACCTGTGGCGGCAGGCCGGGCACGGCGGCGCGTGGGCCGGTGCCGCGCCGGATACCGCGCTCGGCGTGGTGATCGGTGCGCTGCTCGTCACGGCGATCGGCTTCGTCGGCGCGCGTCGTACCGCGGCGATCAAGCGTGTGGCGATTCCCGTGACGGGGCTGCCCGCGGCGCTCGACGGGCTGAAGATCGTGCAACTATCGGACATCCACGTGGGCCCCACGATCAAGCGGCCGTATGTCGAGCGCATCGTGCGCGCGGTCAACGCGCTCGATGCGGATCTGGTCGTCGTGACGGGCGACGTGGTCGACGGTTCCGTGCCGCGGCTGCGCGAACATACGGCGCCGCTCGCGCGGATGCAGTCGCGGTACGGCAGCTTTCTCGTGACCGGCAACCACGAGTATTACGCGGGTGCGCATGCATGGATCGAGGAGTTCCGGCGCATCGGGCTGACCGTGCTGCTGAACGAGCACGTGGTGATCGAGCACGGCGGCGCGCGCTTCGTGCTCGCCGGCGTGACCGACTTCACGGCCGGCGGATTCGACCCGGCGCATCGCAGCGATCCCGCGCGTGCGCTCGCCGGCGCGCCGGCCGACGTCGGCACGCGGATCCTGCTCGCGCATCAGCCGCGCAGCGCGGAACAGGCGAGTCGCGCGGGTTTCTCGGTGCAGTTGTCCGGCCATACGCACGGCGGCCAGTTCCTGCCGTGGCCGCCGTTCGTGCGCCTGCAGCAGCCGGTGATCGGCGGTCTCACGCAGTTCGGCGACATGTGGCTCTATACGAGCCGCGGCACCGGCTACTGGGGGCCGCCGAACCGTTTCGGCGTGCCGTCCGAGATCACGCTGATCCGGCTCGCGCGCAGCGCATGAGGGACGCGGCGTCGCGCGGGCCGCGTCGATGCGCGGCATGCGCGCGCTTTTCCGGAAGCCGGCGACGGATGCGCATGGCAGCGCCGCCCGCCGTTGGCTAGTATGCAGACATACCGCTCCCGTATCGCCCCGCATGTCGACCCCCGATCTTTTTGACGAGACGCCCGCGCCCGACGTCGACTGGTACCCGGACTGGCTCGCATCGTCCGATGCCGATCGGCTGCTCGCGGCGCTGATCGACGAAGTGGCGTGGCGCCAGGACACGATCCGCACACCGCGCGGACGCATTCCTCTGCCGCGGCTGACTGCATGGCAGGGCGAGCCCGACGCCGTCTACGTGTATTCGGGCATTCGCAACGTGCCGGCGCCATGGACGCCGGCCGTGCTGGAGCTCAAGCGCGGCGTCGAGGCGGCGTGCGGCGCGCGGTTCAACAGCGTGCTGCTCAACCGCTATCGGAACGGGCAGGACGGGATGGGCTGGCATGCGGACAACGAACCCGAACTCGGCGACGCGCCCGTGATCGCGTCGGTCAGCCTCGGCGCGATGCGCGTGTTCGACCTGCGCCACCGCGCATCGGGCGCCACGCACGCGTACCGGCTCACACACGGCAGCCTGCTGGTGATGCGCGGGCGCACGCAGGTCGAATGGCAGCACCGCGTGCCGAAGGCGCCGTCAGTGCGCGGCGAACGCGTGAACCTGACGTTCCGGTACGTGTATCCGGCGGCGAAGGCGACCGACCGATAACGGACGAACCGGCGCTTGGGCAGACGAGCGCGCGTACAGCGCCCGCACGCGCGGGAAATCGTGCGGCACGTTGCCGCACAGAGGCGCTCCGCTGCATGTCGGCGAACCGGCACACACTTCCGCAGAAGCCCGCGCCGGCAGGGCCGGGGATCGATTCATCGACCGCCCGGTTCCGATAGCTGAGTGAAACCTCTGATGGTGCGTCGCAACAAATTCTGACTAGACTATCGAATGGCTGATAGCGCGCCGGGGAGCCGGCGCCCATTTCTACAACATGCCTCATGCGCTGCGGGCCCAGCGCGGACAGGCAGGAGCACACCGCGTGAGCGCATTGCATGAATCCCTCGAACCCTCGCTGCACGTCTTCGAGCAAGACGGCGGATGGCAATGGGCGCTGACGGTGAAGCGTGCGTCCGGCGTCGGCGTCAAGGTCGTCGCGTTCAGCGAGCAGGGCTTTGCACACGAAGCCGACGCGCACGCGGCGGGCCAGCGCGCCCGCACCGAGTACGTCGACGCCGTCGCAGCCTGAGCGCGCAGCGCGTCGGTCCGTCGCAACGCCGGCGCAGCCGCGCGTTCTCGGCGCGGACATTCTCCCGGGCGCCCGTGCGCATCCCCGTCTATCGCTGATATTCTTTCGATCGTGTCAGCCTATGCGGCCGTCGTCGCGCGCAGCGCGCCGGCACGACGCGCGGGGCCGGCCGGGTCGTGTTGATCCGGCCGGACCGCCCATCCATAATTCTTCATCGCGGGTATCTCGTGAGCGATTCCATTTCGTCCATGTGCAGTGAGGCAATACAACGATGAGCGGCGTACCGAAACCGTCGGCCCGGCCGTCGCGCGCGCCGCGCGACGCCGAACGCGACGAACTGCCGCCGCCCGCAGCGGGCGACGACGAACCGGCCGCCGGCGCATCGTCGTATCTGGTGCCCGGTCTCGAACGCGGGCTGCGGATCCTCGCCGAATTCACGGCGCGCGAGCCGGTGCTCGGTGCGCCCGAGCTGTCGAAGCGCATCGGCATTCCGCGCACGACGACGTTCCGTCTGCTGCAGACGCTCGAGGCGCTCGGCTTTCTCGAGCGCGTGAACGGCGATCGTTATTTCCGGCTCGGCGTCGGCGTGCTGCGGCTCGGCTTCGAATATCTGAACTCGCTGGAGCTGACCGATCTCGGCACGCCGGTGCTCGAACGGCTGCGCGATGCGACGAGCCTGTCCACGCATCTGCTGATCCGCGATCAGCGCGATGTCGTGTTCGTCGCGAAAGCGCAGAGCAACGCGTCGATGTTCGGCTCGGTGAAGGTGCATGTCGGCACGCGGCTGCCCGCGCACGCGACCGTGCATGGCCACGTGCTGATGGGCGACCTCACGCGCGACGCGCTGCGCCAGCTCTATCCGGAAAAGCGGCTCGAGCAGTTCACCGACCGCACGCCGGCCACCGTCGACGAGCTGTACGAGCGCGTGCGTCAGTACGCGCGGCTCGGCTATGCGGTCAGCGAGGCCGCGTTCGAAAGCGGGATTTCGGCGGTCACCGCGCCGGTGCGCGATCATTCGGGCTCGATCGTGGCCGCGATCACCGCGACGGTGCCGCGCTCCGAGATCGGCGACGCGGCCGAGAAGGAGCGGCTCGTCGAAGCCGTGTGCGGCGCGGCCGTCGATCTGTCCCAGCGTCTGAACTACCGTCCGCTCGACAGCGATCCGACGTTCGCGCACGCGCGTCACAAGGTCGCGATGTTCTGATGCGCACGCTCGGCCGCGGCGGCCGTCGATAAAACAGCAGAGCGGCCCGCGGGCCGCTCTCGTCGTTTACGGATGCCGCGTCGGGACACGCGGCGGCCGGTCAGAACGAGTGGTGAATCCCCGCGAGCACGATCAGCTGGTTCGCGGTGCTCGATACGCCGGCCGTAAAGAACGCGGCGTGCGCGCCGCCCGACGCATGCTCGTACAGCACGTTTGCATAGAGCTGCGTGCGTTTCGACAGCGCATAGATGTCGCCGAGTTCGACCTGCGTCCAGCGGCGGCCGGCGAGCGTCGTCGTCGCGGCGCCGCCCGCGATCGTGTTGAACGGACTGCTGCGGTAGTTGACGCCCGCATCGTAGCTCTGGAACGTGTCGGAATAGCCGTTCGACTGCATCTTCGTGCGCGTGTACAGCCCGTGCACGAGAAAGTCGCCGAACTGATACGACGCGCCGGCGCCGATGTTCTCGACCTTGTTCGCGAGATAGCCGTTCGCCGTGTTCTGCCCCTGGAACGACGCGATGCCGGTTTGCGAGATCAGCACCGAGCGGTCGTGCTCGCTCGAGTAGACGGCGGCCGCCTTGAACGGCCCGTTCGCATAGTTCAGCGCGACGCCGACCGACTTGCCGGTCGAGAAGTTCGTCGTATTGCCGAGCGCGAGCGTCGCCGCGGCCGAGAAGCCCGCGAAGCTCGGCGACCGGTACTTGATCGCGTTGTTGTACGGCACGTTGCCGGTCGCGGCGAGCCCGTCGATGTTGCCGGGGTGGAACGCGAACCAGCTCATCGCAAGGTAGGCGGTGCTGAGCGGATCGAGATAGTCGAACATCAGCGGCGTCTGGCGGCCGAGCGTCAGCGTGCCGAGGCGCTCGGAGCTGAGGCCGACGTAGGCGGCGCGATTCCAGATCGTGTTCGCGGTCGCGAACTGGCCGTTGTTCGTATAGAAGCCGTTCTCGAGCTGGAAGATCGCCGACAGGCCGCCGCCCAGATCTTCCTTGCCCTTCAGCCCCCAGCGATCGGGCTGCGTATTGCCCTGGATCATCGCCCACTTCGCGTGGCCGCCGACGTTGTTCACGTACGCGACGCCCGCATCGAGGCTCCCGTACAGCACCACGCTGCTCTGCGCCCACGCGCCCGACACGGCGCCCATCCCGACGACCGCTGCTGCTACCGCATGCTTGACCATGTGATCTCCTGACTCTCCATCCGAATGAAAACGGGCGGTGGTACTGCGCGCATGGACGACCGGCCGTCACGCGAGTCCCTCGCCCGACGGGCGGTTCATGTGTTCCATATAAGGAACATTGTGCCTCTGATGGAATGAAGTATAGGGGCGCCACAATGCCGGAAAAAAAATAAATTTTTCGGGCCGGATGCATGTCGCGTGGCGCGCCGCCGGCGGCCCGGTTTCCGCGCGCCAACGCGATAAATCCCCGTCGCACAAGAAAAATTCGGTAAATGGCCGTGCTTTCGCACGATCGTCGAATCGGCAGTCGGTGTTTTCCCTAGGACGAGCAGCTTTTTATTTTGATCGCCGAAAGTCGCTCCTATAATCACCATACATAAACTGCTGTTCCTAATATGGAACAAAAATCGAGAGTCGATCAGAAGGAAGGGTGTGAGATGTCTGAACAATGGGTTTGCGCCGGGCACGCCGGCGCGCTGTCGGAAGACACGCCGATCGAGTTCAAGCGGACCGACAGTGTCGAGATCGGGATCTATCGCGTCGGCGACCAGGTGTACGCGCTCGAGAACGTGTGCCCGCATGCATACGCGCTGCTGACGCAGGGTTTCGTCGACGAAGGCACGGTCGAATGCCCGCTGCACGAAGCCGTGTTCGACATCAGGACGGGCGAATGCCTGAAGGGGCCCGGCGGCCGTGCACTGAAGCAGTACGCGGTGCGCCTCGCCGGCGAGGAAATCCAGATCAAGGTGGAATGACATGAAAGAAGCGAGCGTGAACTTCAACCCGTTCCTGAAGCCGTGGGTGGCGCCGCAGCCGAACAACGTCGCCGGCAAGGGGCAGATCGAGATCCCCGGTCAGGTCGAGAACCGGATCTGGCAGACGCGCAAGGCCGAACCCACCCAGTACGAGAACGACCTCGGCGATGCACTGGAACGCGTGTTCGAGGCCGGCGCGACCGAGCTCGACGACGTGGTCGCGGGCCTGAACCGGATCGGCTTTCGCACGCCCGACGGCGCGCCGTGGACCGCCGAGCGCTTCTGCGCCGAAATGGCGTCGCTCGCGGAATGACCGCGCGCGCCGAGCGACCGACAGACAACCGCATCCGGAGCACACTGATGACGTCCCCCGCACAACACGCATCGCAACACGACCCGGTCCGTGACTATCTCGACCGCGGCATCAAGAACTACTGGTATCCCGTCGCGCCGAGCTGGCAGGTATCGAACGCGCCGGTCGGCATTACGCGCCTGTCCGAACAGATCGTGCTGTGGCGCGATCAGGACGGGAAGGTCCACGCGCTCGAAGATCGCTGCCCGCATCGCGGCGCACGTCTGTCGCTCGGCTGGAACCTCGGCGGCAGCGTCGCATGCTGGTATCACGGCATCGAAGTCGACGGCAGCGGGACGGTCAACAAGGTGCCGGCGGTCGCGAACTGCCCGCTGGAAGGCGCGAAGTGCGTGAAGTCGTATCCGGTCGAGGAGAAGGCCGGCGCGATCTTCCTGTGGTTCGGCGACGACGCGCATCCGGAACCCGCACCGCTGAATCTGCCGGTCGAACTGGTCGCCGACGAATACGCGCATTTCCTCTGCATGTCGAACTGGAAGTGCAATTACCAGTACGCGATCGACAACGTGATGGATCCGATGCACGGCGCGTATCTGCACGCGACGTCGCACTCGATGGCCGAAGGCGACAAGCAGGCCGACATGCGCGTGCGCAAGACCGAGACGGGGCTGATGTTCGAAAAGATCGGCCAGCGCGACGTGAACTTCGACTGGGTCGAACTCGGCGAAACCGGCTGCCTCTGGATGCGCCTCGCGATTCCGTACAAGCAGAAGTTCGGCCCCGGAGGCAACTTCGGGATCATCGGCTTTGCGACGCCGGTTGACGACGACCACTGCCAGGTCTACTTCTGGCGCACGCGCAAGGTCGTCGGCTGGCAGCGCGACGTGTGGCGCTTCATGTACCGCAACCGCCTCGAAGGTCTGCACTGGGACGTGCTCGAGCAGGACCGCTACGTCCTCGAAAGCCTCGCGCCGAACGCTCGCGATCACGAATATCTGTATCAGCACGACGTCGGCATCACGCGCGTGCGCCGGATGCTGCGCCAGCGTGCACAGGAACATCTGTCGGCGCTCGATGCGCATCGCGCGGCGCAGGCCGCAACGGAGTCCGCGCATGGCTGAGCACGCACCGGTCGTGTCGCTCGCCGGGCGGCGCGTCGTCGTGACGGGCGGCGCGCGCGGACTCGGCGCCGCGTTCGTGACGGCGCTCGTCGACGCGGGCGCGCAAGTCGCGTTCGGCGACGTGCTCGTCGACGAAGGCCGTGCGCTCGCCGCATCGCTCGCGCAGCGCGGCCATGCCGCGCATTTCTTCGCGCTCGATCTCGCCGACGCGGCCAGCATCGACGCATTCGTCGCGCAATGCGCCACGGCGCTCGGCGGCATCGACGGCCTGATCAACAACGCGGCGATCACGAACTCGGGCGGCAAGGCGTCGACGGAACTCGACGTGCCGACATGGGACGCGGTGATGAACGTGAACGTGCGCGGCCTCTGGCTCGTCAGCAACGCCGCGCTGCCGCACCTCGCGCAATCGGGCCGCGGTGCGATCGTGAACCTCGCCTCGGATACCGCGCTGTGGGGTGCGCCGAAGCTGCTCGCCTACGTGGCGAGCAAGGGCGCCGTGATCGCGATGACGCACGCGCAGGCGCGCGAATTCGGCGCACACGGCGTGACGGTCAATGCGATCGCGCCGGGTCTCACCGAAGTCGAGGCGACCGCATACGTGCCCGCGGAGCGGCACGTGTATTACCTGCAGGGCCGTGCGCTCACGCGTGCGCAGGTGCCGGGCGACGTGACGGGCCCCGTGCTGTTCCTGCTGTCCGACGCCGCGCGCTTCGTGACCGGTCAACTGCTGCCGGTCAACGGCGGCTTCGTAATGAATTGATGGTTTTCACTCTTTGAGGAGATGACGATGGCGGACACCGATATCGAACGCAAATCGTGGGATCAGCCGGAAGGCGCAACGTTCGGCGAGTGGATGGAAGGGCGTGTCGCGCGCTATGCGACGCGCCGCTACGACTGGGATGCGCTGAAGTTCCAGGCCGACTACGACCCGAAGTATCGCCGCGCGCAGATGCGCTATGTCGGCACGGGCGGCACGGGCGTCGCGAAGGACGTGAACACGGTGCCGGCCGGCAACTTCACGTTCTCGACGATGGTGATCCCGGCCGGCAACATCGGCCCGAGCCATATTCACATCGACGTCGAGGAAATCTTCTTCGTGCTGCGCGGCAAGATGAAGGTGATCTGCGAGCGCGACGGCGAAACGTGGGAAGCGATTCTTGGCGAGCGCGATCTGATTTCGGTGCCGCCCGGCGTGTATCGCACGGAGATCAACATCGGCGAGGAAGACGCGCTGATGTGCGTGATGCTCGGTTCGCCGAAGCCGATCACGCCGACGTATCCGCCCGATTCGCCGCTCGCGAAGATCAAGCGCTGACACGGAGCGGATGAAGCGATGAGTGTCGTCGACAAACGAGAACGCGACCGCACCGCGGCGTTCGCCACGCTGCTCGAGCGGTTTCCCGAGCAGCGCTGCGCCGCCGGCGCGGCGGGCACGATCGGTTATCGCGAGGCCGGTGCGCAGCAGGCTGGCGCCGCGCTGCCCGTCGTGCTGCTGCACGGGATCGGCTCGGGCGCCGCGTCGTGGGTGCGCCAGCTCGACGCGCTCGGCGCTTCGCGCCGCGTGCTCGCGTGGGACGCGCCCGGCTACGGCGCATCGACGCCGGTGCACGGCGCATCGCCGTCGGCCGTCGATTACGCGGCGTCGCTCGACGCGTGGCTCGACGCGCTCGGCATCGCGCGCTGCGTGCTCGTCGGGCATTCGCTCGGCGCGATCGTCGCGGGCGGCATGGTGCGCGTGAAGCCCGAGCGGATCGCGGGGCTGCTGCTGATTTCGCCGGCCGGCGGATACGGCAGCGCGCCGGCCGAGACGCGCGCGTCGCGCCGCGACGCGCGGCTCGCGATGCTCGCGGAACTCGGGCCTGCCGGGCTCGCCGCGCAGCGCAGCGGCAACATGCTGTCGGGCTTCGCGACCGAAGACGCGCGCGCATGGGTGCGCTGGAACATGGCGCGCATCGTGCCGGCCGGCTATGCGCAGGCCACGCATCTGCTCGCCAATGCCGATCTCGCGGCCGATCTCGCCGGGTTCCGCGGCCGCACGGCGGTGGCCGTGGGCGCGAACGACGCGATTACGCCGCCCGCGGCGTGCGAACGCATCGCGGCGGCCGCCGGCGTCGGACTGCAGGTGATTCCGCAGGCCGGCCACGCGGGCTACGTCGAGGCGCCCGACGTCTATTCGGCCTTGATCGACGCGTTCTGCCGGCAGTGCGACATCGAGCGGAGGGCGGCATGAGCGAACCGTTGCAGAGCGCGGCCGAACCTGCGAAGGCCGAAGCGAGCTACGTCGTGCCCGGCCTCGAGCGCGGGCTGCGGATTCTCGCCGAATTCTCGCCGCGCGAACCGGTACTCGGCGCGCCGGAGCTGTCGAAGCGGCTCGGCATTCCGCGCACGACCGTATTCCGTCTGCTGCAGACGCTGGAATCGCTCGGCTTTCTCGAGCGCGCCGACAAGGACCGCAACTACAAGCTCGGCATCGCGGTGCTGCGGCTCGGCTTCGAATATCTGAGCTCGCTCGAGCTGACCGATCTCGGCCTGCCCGTGATCGAAAGCCTGCGCGATGCGACCGGCTTCACGACGCACATCGTGATCCGCGACGGCCGCGACGTCGTGTTCGTTGCGAAGGCGCAGAGCGAGGCGCCCGTGTTCAGTTCGATTCGCGTGAACGTCGGTACGCGGCTGCCCGCGCACGCGACGACGCACGGTCACGTGCTGATGGGCGACCTGTCGCTGGACGAGCTGCGCGCGCTGTATCCGGAAGGCACGCTGCCGCGGATGACGAACGCGACGCCGGACACGGTCGACGCGCTGTACACCATGATCCGCGAGGATGCGCTGCGCGGATACGGCATCAGCAATTCGTCGTTCGAGCGCGGGATTTCGGTCGTGACCGCGCCGGTGCGCAACGACACGCAGAAGATCGTCGCCTGCATCACGGTGACGGTGCCGCGCCCGGAGATCGACGCGACGCTGATCGCCGACGGGCTGATCGACAAGGTGCGGCGCGCGGCGGCTGAACTGTCGCGGCGGCTCAATTACCGCTCGGACGACGAGCACACGTTTTTGAAGGCTTTGGGACTCCGATGATTCAGATCGATCTGACCGGGCAGGTCGCGGTGGTGACGGGCGGTTCGTCCGGCATCGGCCTCGCGACGGCCGAACGGTTCTTGCAGGCCGGCGCGTCGATCGCGATTTGCGGCCGCGACGGCGAACGTCTCGCGCGCGCCGAGACGATGCTCGGCGAACGGTATCCGGGCGCGCCGCTGCTCGCCGTGCGCTGCAACGTGCTCGACGAAGCCGACGTGAGCGCGTTCGCGCAGGCCGTGTCGGACCGCTTCGGCCGCACCGACATGCTGGTCAACAACGCCGGCCAGGGCCGCGTGTCGACGTTCGCCGAGACGACCGACGACGCGTGGCGCGACGAGCTCGAGCTCAAGTACTTCAGCATCATCCGCCCGACGCGCGCGTTCCTGCCGATGCTGCGCGACGCGCCTGCGCCGACGATCACGTGCGTGAACTCGCTGCTCGCGCTGCAGCCGGAGCCGCACATGGTCGCGACCTCGTCCGCGCGCGCGGGCGTGCTGAGCCTCGTGAAGTCGCTCGCGACGGAATTGGCGCCGCAGCGGATCCGCGTGAACTCGATCCTGATCGGAATCGTCGAGTCCGGCCAGTGGCGCCGCCGCTACGAGGCGCAGGCGCAGCCCGGCGAAAGCTGGGAAGACTGGACCGGCGCGCTCGCGCGCAAGAAGAACATTCCGCTGAACCGCTTCGGCAAGCCCGACGAGGCCGCCTGGGCGCTTTTTTATCTCGCAACGCATCTGTCGTCCTACACGACGGGCAGCCATATCGACGTTTCTGGAGGCTTTGCACGCCATGTCTAAAAAAACCACGGTTGGCGAGCTGATTGCCGCCTTTCTCGAGCAGTGCGGCGTGAAGACCGCATTCGGTGTCATCTCGATCCACAACATGCCGATCCTCGATGCGATCAACACGCGCGGCAACATCCGCTACGTGGGCGCACGCGGCGAAGCCGGCGCGGTCAACATGGCCGACGGCCTCGCGCGCGTGTCGGGCGGCCTCGGCGTCGCGTTCACGAGCACCGGCACGGCGGCGGGCAATGCGGCCGGCGCGATGGTCGAGGCGCTGACGGCCGGCACCGCGCTGCTGCACATCACCGGGCAGATCGAAACGCCGTACCTCGATCAGGATCTCGCGTATATCCACGAAGCGCCCGATCAGCTGACGATGCTCGACGCGATCTCGAAGGCCGCATTCCGCGTGCGGACCGTCGAAACCGTGCTGCCGACGATCCGCGAAGCGGTGCGCATCGCGCAGACCGCGCCGACGGGCCCCGTGTCGGTCGAGATTCCGATCGACATCCAGGCGGCCGAGATCGAATGGCCGGAAGACCTCGCGCCCGCGCACGTCGCGGTGCGCGAGCACGACAGCGCGCGCGTCGCGAAGCTCGCCGACGCGCTCGCCTCGAAGCGCCGTCCGCTGCTGTGGCTCGGCGGCGGCGCGCGGCATGCGCGCGCCGAAGTCGAGCGCTTGGTGAAGCTCGGCTTCGGTGTCGTCACCAGCGTGCAGGGGCGCGGCGTGCTGCCCGAGGATCATCCGGCCACGCTCGGCGCGTTCAACGTGCATGCGGCCGTCGAAGCGTTCTACAAGACCTGCGATGCGCTCGTCGTCGTCGGTTCGCGGCTGCGCGGCAACGAAACGCTGAAGTACAAGCTCGCGCTGCCGCAGCCGCTGTTCCGCATCGACGCGGATGCGCTCGCCGACAACCGCGGCTATCGCAACGCGCTGTTCGTGCACGGCGATTCGAAGCGCGTGCTCGCCGAACTCGCCGACCGTCTCGAAGGCCGGCTGTCGGTCGACCCGCAGTTCGCGGTCGATCTGGCCGGCGCGCGCGAACAGGCTGTGGCCGACGTGTCGAAGGGACTCGGGCCGTACAAGCAGCTCGTCGACACGCTGCAGAGCGCGGTCGGACGCGACTACAACTGGGTGCGCGACGTGACGATCTCGAACAGCACGTGGGGCAATCGGCTGCTGAAGATCTTCGAGCCGCGTGCGGGCGTGCATGCGCTCGGCGGCGGCATCGGCCAGGGCATTCAGATGGGGATCGGCGCGGCGCTCGCGGGTAGCGCGGCGAAGACGGTGTGCCTCGTCGGCGACGGCGGCCTGATGGTGAACGTCGGCGAGCTCGTCACGGCCGTGCAGGAAAACGCGAACGTGATGATCGTGCTGATGAACGATCAGTGCTACGGCGTGATCCGCAACATCCAGGACGCGCACTACGGGGGCCGCCGCTGCTTCGTGCAACTGCATCAGCCCGATTTCGCGCAGTTCTGCGCAAGCTTCGGCCTGACGCACTACCGCATCACGTCGCTCGACCAGGCCGAAGCGGTCGTGCGCGAAGGCCTCGCGAAGCAGGGGCCGGTGATGGTCGAGGTCGACATGCTGTCGGTCGGCTCGTTCGCTTCCGCGTTCGCGGGCCCGCCGGTGAAGAAGGAAGCGCCGGAGGAGCGCCAGTATGCGTAACGGCCACGCGCACCACGGGCATGCGCCCGTCGACGTCGCGATGATCGGCTTCGGTGCGATCGGCGCGGCCGTCTATCGCGCGGTCGAGCACGACGCGTCGCTGCGCGTCGCGCACGTGATCGTGCCCGAGCATCAGCGTGACGCCGTGCAGCGCGATCTCGGCGGCGCGGTGGAGGTCGTGTCGTCGGTCGACGCGCTGGCCCGCCGCCCCGAGTTCGCGCTCGAATGCGCGGGCCACAGCGCGCTCGTCGATCACGTCGTGCCGTTGCTGAAGTCGGGCACCGACTGCGCGGTGGCGTCGATCGGCGCGCTGTCCGATCTCGTGCTGCTCGACGCGCTGTCGCGGGCCGCCGACGAAGGCGACGCGACGCTGACGCTGCTCTCGGGCGCGATCGGCGGAATCGACGCACTCGCGTCCGCGAGGCAGGGCGGCCTCGACGAGGTGCTGTACGTCGGCCGCAAGCCGCCGCTCGGCTGGCTCGGCACGCCGGCCGAAGCCTTGTGCGACCTGCGCACGATGACGGAGGAAAAGGTGATCTTCGAAGGCACCGCGCGCGATGCCGCGCGGCTGTATCCGAAGAACGCGAACGTCGCGGCGACCGTTGCGCTGGCCGGCGTCGGCCTCGATGCGACGCGCGTGCGCCTGATCGCCGATCCGGCCGTCGCGCGCAACGTGCACCGCATCACCGCACGCGGTGCGTTCGGCGAGATGTCGCTCGAAATGAGCGGCAAGCCGCTGCCCGACAACCCGAAGACGTCCGCGCTGACCGCATTCAGCGCGATCCGCGCGCTGCGCAATCGCGCGGCCCGCTGCGTGATCTGACGATGCGGCCGACCGACCCGTTCGCGCCGCCGCGCGCACCGAAAGACCTGGGATTTGTGAAATGACTCCATTCGATACGAGCCTCGTACCCAACGGCGACATCCTGATCGGCGGCGAATGGCGGCGCGGCCGCGGCGCGCCGTATGCGAGCGTCTATCCGGCCGATCAGTCGCTGAACCTGGAAGTGTCGACCGCCAGTGCCGAAGACGCGGCCGACGCGATCGTCGCGGCCGACGCCGCGTGGCGCCGTGCCGACTGGGCCGGCCTCAAGCCGCATCAGCGCGCGCTCGTGCTGTACCGGATCGCCGATCTGATCATGCAGCGTCATGAAGCGCTCGCGCATCTGCAGCGCCGCGACAACGGCAAGCCGATCGGCGAGACGCGCGTGCTGGTCGCGAGCGCCGCGAATACGTTCCGCTACTACGCGGCGTGCCTCGAAACGCTGGACGAAGAGCTGACGCCGTCGCGCGGCGACTATCTGACGATGAGCGTCTACGAGCCGATCGGTGTGATCGCCGCGATCACGCCGTGGAATTCGCCGATCGCGTCCGACGCGCAGAAGCTCGCGCCGGCGCTCGCGGGCGGCAACGCCGTCGTGCTGAAGCCGGCCGAAGTCACGCCGCTCGCCTCGCTCGCGCTCGCGCGGATCTGCGAGGAAGCCGGCGTGCCGAAGGGCGTACTCAGCGTGCTGCCGGGCAAGGGCTCGGTGATCGGCGACGTGCTCGTGCGTCATCCGCTCGTGAAGAAGGTGTCGTTTACGGGCGGCACCGAGGTCGGTCGCGGGATCGCCCGCATTGCGGCGGAGAAGCTGATGCCGGTGTCGCTCGAGCTCGGCGGCAAGTCGCCGACGATCGTGTTCGACGACGCCGATCTCGATCATGCGGTCAACGGCGTCCTGTACGGCATCTTCAGCTCGTCGGGCGAAGCGTGCATCGCGGGCTCGCGGCTCTTCGTACAGCGCTCGGTGTACGACGCGTTCATGAAGCGGCTCGTCGACGGCGCGCGCAAGCTGCGCGTCGGCGATCCGGCGCGGCCCGACACGCAGATGGGGCCGCTGATCACCGCGAAGCATCGCGAGTCGGTCGAACGCTACGTCGCGCTCGGGCTCGACGAGGGCGGGCGGCTGCTCTGCGGCGGCGAACGGCCGACCGGCGACGGGCGCGAGAACGGTTTCTTCTATCAGCCGACGATCCTCGAAGGCCTGTCGAATCGCGCGCGCATCTGCCAGGAGGAAATCTTCGGGCCCGTCCTCGTGGCGATGCCGTTCGACGACGAGGCGTCGCTGATCGAGCAGGCGAACGACAGCGTGTTCGGCCTTGCGGCCGGCATCTGGACGCGCGACTACAAGCGAGCGTGGCGCGTCGCGCGCGCGCTCGAGACGGGCACCGTCTGGATCAATACGTACAAGCTGTTCTCGATCTCGACGCCGTTCTCCGGCTGGAAGGAGAGCGGGATGGGCCGCGAGAAGGGCCGCCTCGGGATCCGCGAGTACATGCAGCAGAAGAGCCTGTACTGGGGCTTGAACGACGCGCCGCTGCCGTGGGCGAACTGAGCGAAGAGGAATCACGCAATGACCATCTTGGGTATCGAGCAGATCACGTACGGCGTCGACGACCTCGCGACGTGCCGCCGCTTTTTCGCGGACTGGGGACTGAAGGAAGTCGCGCATGACGAGACGCACGCGCGCTTCGAGACGATGAACGGCTGTACGGTGCGCGTCGTGAAGGCCGACGATCCGGCGCTGCCGCCCGCGTTCGAGAGCGGCCCGACGCTGCGCGAGGTCACGTGGGGCGTCGCGACGCAGCCGGAACTCGACGCGCTGCGCGGCAAGCTCGCCGGCCAGCCCGGCTACTACGCGCACGACGATGCGATCGGCTGCATCGATCCGAACGGGATGGCGATCCGCATCGAGGTCACGCGCAAGCGTGCGCTCGACATCACCGGTTCGCCGTCGAACGTATGGGGCAAGGCGCTGCGCGTCGACCAGCCGAGCCCCGTCTATGCGCGCGCGGAGCCGGTCGAGGTCGGGCATGTCGTGTTCTTCACGAACTGCCTCGACGAGCAGGAGCGCTTCTATCACGACCTGCTCGGCTTCGAGACCTCGGACCGCTATCCGGGCCGCGGTGCGTTCATGCGCTGCGCGCCGCACGGCGGCCATCACGACCTGTTCCTGCTCGCGCTGCCGAACGGCAAGCGCGGCCTGAACCACGTCGCGTTCACCGTGCGCGACATCCACGAAGTGTTCGGCGGCGGCATGCACATCGACCGCTGCGGGTGGCAGACGCAGCTCGGGCCCGGCCGTCATCCGGTGTCGTCGGCGTACTTCTGGTATTTCCAGAATCCGGCCGGCGGCCTGATCGAGTACTACGCGGACGAAGACGTGCTGACGCCCGACTGGCAGCCGCGCGAATTCGAGCCGGGCCCGACCGTGTTCGCCGAGTGGGCGGTCGACGGCGGCCTCGACGGCAACACGCGCCGGCAGAAGGACGCCAAGGCGCCGGAAGGCAAGTTCATGACGGAGCGCAAATCATGAGCGACGCGAACACCGATGCGCCGCGCACGATCGTCGTGATCGGCGGCGGGCAGGCGGCCGGCTGGGTACTGAAGACGCTGCGCGCGGAAGGGTATGCGGGCCGTCTCGTGATGATCGCCGACGAGCCGCATCTGCCGTACGAGCGCCCGCCGTTATCGAAGGCCGTGCTGGCCGGCGACGCGGACATCGAGACCGTGCGCGTCGTGCGCCCGGACGAGTTCGACGCACTGAACGTCGAGGCCTGGCAGCCAGAACGCGCGGAATCGATCGACCGCGCGCGGCGCGTGGTGAAGACCGCGAGCGGTCGCGAGACCGAATACGACCGCCTCGTGATCGCGACCGGCGGCACGTCGCGACGGCTGCCCGACGCGGTCGTCCATACGTCGAACCTGCACTACCTGCGCACGCTCGACGAGGCCGCCGCGCTCGGCGAGAAGCTGCGCGCGAGCCGGCGCGTGCTCGTGATCGGCGGCGGCTGGATCGGCCTCGAAGTCGCGGCGACCGCGCGCAAGCTCGGCGTCGACGCGGTCGTCGTCGAAGGCGCGCCGCGGCTGTGCGGCCGCTCGGTGCCGCCGATCGTGTCGGATTTTCTCTGCGACCTGCATCGCGCGAACGGCGTCGACGTGCGGCTCGGTGCTGCGCTCGCATCGCTCGACGCGCAACCGGACGACGCGTCGAAAGTGCGCGCGACGCTCGCCGACGGCACGACGATCGACGCCGATTTCGCGGTGGCCGGCATCGGGCTCGCGCTGAACGCATCGCTGGCGAGCGACGCGGGGCTGGCCGTCGACGACGGCATCGTCGTCGACGAGTTCGGCGCGACGAGCGACCCGGCGATCTTCGCGTGCGGCGACGTCGCGAATCATCACAACGGCTGGCTGAAGCGGCGCGTGCGGCTCGAATCGTGGGCCAATGCGCAGAACCAGGCGATCGCGGCCGCGAAGGCGGTGCTCGGCGTGCGCGCACCGTACGCCGAGATTCCCTGGTTCTGGTCCGATCAGTACGACGTGAACCTGCAGATCCTCGGCGATCTGCCGGCCGATGCGCAGCTCGTCGTGCGCGGCGATCTCGCCGCGCGCCGCGCAACGCTGTTTTTCCTCGGCGACGGGCATGTGAGAGGTGTCGTCGCCATCAACAACGCGCGCGAACTGAAGCTCGCGCGCAAGTGGATGAACCAGGGCCGGACAGTGGATAGGGAAGCCCTGGCAGACACGACCAAGGCGCTTGCCTGAGCGGCCAGACCCACACGAGATCCAGGAGAGTTCCCGCATGAGCACTTTCGATAACGTCGTGGCCGGTCGGGCCGCGATGGAAGCTGCCGCCTCCACGCCCGGCGCGATCATCGCGCGGCTCGAGCGGCTTCCGGCCAATGCGATGCAAATCCGCGCGCGCATACTGATCGGTACCGCGACGTTCTTCGACGGCTTCGACGTGATCACGATCGCGGCGACGCTGCCGCTGCTGATTCACAAGTGGGGCTTGTCGCCGACGCAGATCGGCATGCTGATCGCATCGGGCGCGATCGGTCAGCTGATCGGCGCATTCCTGTTTCCCGCACTCGCGGAAAAGCACGGCCGCGTGAAGGCGATCGCGTGGAGCTCGGCCGTGATCGGCATCACGAGCATCGCCTGCGGCTTCGCGCCGACGTTCGAAGTATTCGTGCTGCTGCGGATCCTGCAGGGGCTCGGGCTCGGCGGTGAATTGCCGGTCGCCGCGACCTACATCAACGAGATCACGCGCGCACATGGCCGCGGCCGTTTCGTGCTGCTGTACGAGATCGTGTTCCCGATCGGTCTGCTCGTGTCGATGGCGCTCGGCGCGTGGCTCGTGCCGCGCTTCGGCTGGGAGATCATGTACTTCGTCGGCGGGTTGCCGCTGCTGCTGGCGCTCGTGCTCACGCACGTCGTGCCCGAGTCGCCGCGCTGGCTCGCGTCGCGCGGGCGGCTGGCCGAAGCCGGCCGCGCCGTGAGCGCGTTCGAGACGTCGGTGCGCGGCGAGCTGCCGCCCGTCACGCAGACGGCCGCGTTCGACGAAATGGTGCGCCAGCATCCGAAGCGCCGGATGCTCGACCTGTTCAGCCGCGCGTACCGCAAGCGCACACTCGCGATCGCGACGCTGTGGGCGACTTGCGGGTTCATCCAGTACGGGCTGTCGACGTGGCTGCCGACCATCTACAAGAACTTCTATCACGCACCGCTGCAGCTCGCGCTGAATCTCGCGGTGATCGGCTCGGTGATGGGCGTGCTCGGTTCGCTCGCGTCGGCGCTGCTCGTCGACAAGCTCGGCCGCAAGCCGGTGATCGTGTGGTCGTTCGTGCTGTGCGCACTGTCGCTGGCGCTCGCGGGCATCTATCACGCATCGTCGGTCTACGTCGTCGCGACGTTCTGCTCGCTGTCGCTCGGTCTGATGGCGTCGGGCTTCATTACCGCGTACGTCTATACGCCGGAGCAGTATCCGACGAGCATCCGCGCGTCGGGCTGCGGGCTCGGCAGCGCGTGGCTGAAGATCGCATCGTTCGCGGCGCCGATGATCGTCCCGCACGCGATCATTGGCGGCGATCTGAGCCCGGCGTTCTATCTGCTCGGCGCGGTGCCGCTGATTGCGGCCGTTACCGTGTACTTCGTCGGGATCGAGACGAAGGGCAAGGTGCTCGAAGCGCTCGAGGCGTAAGCGCAGCCGGCCGCGATGGCCGGCTTGCCGCACGAAACGCGAAAGGTCCGGACCTGGTCCTAGCCTCGTTGCGTTCGCGCACTCGCGAGCGTGCGCGGCGAACGACGGTCGCCGTATCGGTGTCACGTCGCTCCGCTGCTCGCGCCCATGCGCTGCCGTATGTGCTCGGGCGGCGGACTTGCCCGATCGCAGCGTCGAACGTACGCTTGGTCGACGCCTTCCTTTCGCAGGTATCGACGATGCAAGCCCATCCTCTGCGTCTTTCCCCCGGCGACGATCTGCGCGCGTCCATCGAGCACGCGCTGCGGCGGCTCGGCGCGCACGCGGCCTTCGTGCTGCAGGGCATCGGCAGCCTCGACGCCGCGCAGTTGCGTTTCGCCGGCGTCGACGCGCCGACCGAACTGCGCGGCGATCTGGAAATCCTCACGCTGGCCGGCTCCGTCTCGCCGCA
The DNA here is from genome assembly GCF_001806955.1 of Burkholderia sp. HMSC10F09. Classification (NCBI taxonomy): domain Bacteria; kingdom Pseudomonadati; phylum Pseudomonadota; class Betaproteobacteria; order Burkholderiales; family Burkholderiaceae; genus Burkholderia; species Burkholderia sp. HMSC10F09. The sequence continues at coordinate 41,273 of NZ_KV786714.1, read as the reverse complement.
CGGCGCGCATCTGCATATGTCGGTGTCGGACGCGCACGGCCACGTATCGGGCGGCCACGTCGCGCACGGCTGCATCGTGCGGACGACCGCCGAGATATTGCTCGCGCTGTTGCCCGAGCATCGCTTCTCCCGCGAACCGGACGCGCGCACCGGTTTCGACGAACTCGTGATTCGCACGAACGACGGCCGTTGATCGCGCGGGCCGCGAGCGATGCGTGTCGTCCGCTCAGCCGAGCGTCGTGCCGAGCACGTAGCGCCGGCAATGTTCGAGATAGGCTTCTTCGTGCGTGGCCATCAATTCGATGATGCTGCGCCACAGCCATGAAGGCGCGTCGACGGTCTTGGCATGCTGGCTGCGCAGCGCCGCGCGCCATGCCCGTTGCGTCGCGCCGTCCATCTGTGCCGCATGCGCGCGGCCGATCACGCGCGCCAGATAACGCGCGGCCGCGATCGCATCGTCCTCCGACAGCCGTTCCGCTTCGAGCTTGAGATCCTGCGGCATCAGTTCGCGAATCACGACCGAATGCCCGTCGAGGCGCGCCGCGCACATCCGGCTTCCCAGCATCGGCGACAGATGGCGCGCACCTTCGACCACGCGCTGGGCCGCATCGCGCGGCATTTGCGCGCCGCGATGCATCGGCGCCTTGGCGGCCGCGGCCTCCTTGATGTCGATCAGGCAGGGCGGGTGGCCGTCCGCACAGCCGTCGTCGATATCGAGCATGACCGCGAAGCGCCGCCGCCCGAGCGAACTGCAGCCCTTGACCCAATACGCGGCGTCGAGCACTTTCATCTTCGCGTTGCCGCGCGCGGTGGGGCTCAGCGCCGCGCCGATCGGGGACACCGAGGCCGATTCGAACAGTGCGTGAATCGCGGCGCGCTCGTCGTCGGACAGCGGCCAGAAGCGCTTGCCGAGCGGAATGCGCGGCGCGGCATCGCGGATCGTCTGCCGATCGAGCTTGCGCCACGAACGATGCAACGCGGCCTTCATCGCGATCTTCACGGGGGCCGGACGCGCGTCGCCCTCGCCGTCGTTGCGTCGGCGAGGATCGAACGCCTGCTCGTAGCCGGCGATCAGCGCTTCGATCATTCGCCACGTGATGATGCCGGGCAGATCGGAGCTGCGCGCCGCGGTCGCGACGGAGAAGCCGAGCCGCAGCAGGTCGTGCGCCGGGTTGCCGATCACGCTCTGGTCGAGATCGCGAATCTGCACCGCGACTTCGCCGGTCTTGTCCGCAACGGGGCCGAGATTGCCAAGATGGCAGTCGCCGCCGATCCAGACGGCCGGGCCCTCGGGCACCGCGCCCGACCGGTGCTCCGCGAGCCACGCATAGAAGCGCTCGGCGCTGCCGCGCGTGAAGGTGTGGATCGAGCGCGCCATCTTGCGGCTGCGCAGGCTCGCGAGAACCTGCGCGCGCGCGTCGCTGGCAGGCAGCGCCGATCGCGCGGTTTTTCTGGCCTTCCTGGGCACGATCCCCTCCGTTTTGATGTCGTCTGTCGAGCGCCGAGCGCGCGCGGCCTAGCCCGGCACGAACACGCCGAGCGCGGCGATCGCCATTGCGAACGTCGCGATCCATCCGCCCCATTTCAGCGCGCCTTTCACCGCAAATTCGCCCATGATGCGCGTGCTGCCGGCCATCAGCATCATCACGACCATGATCGGCGCGGCCGTGACGCCGTTGATCACGGCGCTCCAGTACAGCGCGCGGATCGGATCGAAATGCATGAAGGTGATCGCGATGCCGCCGACGATCGCCAGCGCGATGACCGCATAGAACTCGCGTGCGACGCCGAACTCGAGCGCGAGGCTGTTGCGCCAGCGGAACGTGCCGGCCGCCGCATACGCAGCGGATCCGGCGAGCACCGGCAGCGCCAGCAGCCCGGTGCCGATGATGCCGAGCGCGAACAGCACGTAGGCGAAGTGTCCGGCGAGCGGTTCGAGCGCGCGTGCGGCATCGGCGGACGTCTTGACGTCGATGTGATGCGCGTTCAGCGTGGCGGCCGCCGTCAGCGTGATGAAGAACCCGATCAGATTCGATACGCCCATGCCGACCCACGTGTCCACGCTGATGCGGCGCAATTGCGCCGGTGCCTGATGCGGCGCGCGGCGCAGCGAGTGCGCGTGCGGTGCGGCCTCCAGTTCCTCGACTTCCTGCGAGGCCTGCCAGAAGAACAGGTACGGGCTGATCGTGGTGCCGAGCACGGCGACGACGGTCGTGAAGTAGGCCGCGCTTGGCTGCACGTGCGGCCGCACGAGGGCGCGACCGACTTCGCTCCAGGGCACGGGCACGATCAGCGCCACCGCCACGTACGCGAGCAGCACCAGCGCGATCCATTTGAGCAGTCGCGCGTAGCGTTCGTACGGAACGAAGATCTGCAGCAGCACCGACACGCCGCCCAGACAGACGACGTACAGCTGTTGCGGGCCGTGCAGCAGCAGGTCGACGGCAGCGCCCATCGCCGACAGGTCGGCCGCGATGTTGATCACGTTCGCGATCAGCAGCAGTGCGACGGTCGCATACAGCAGCCAGCGCGGATAGTGCGTGCGCATGTTGGACGCGAGGCCCTTGCCGGTCACGCGGCCGATGCGCGCGCTGACGAGCTGGATGGCCGTCATCAGCGGATAGGTCAGCAGCAGCGACCACAGCAGTTCGAACCCGAATTGCGCGCCGGCCTGCGAGTACGTGCCGATGCCGGACGGATCGTCGTCGGCAGCGCCGGTGATGAGTCCCGGCCCCAGGCGTCGCAGCCACGTTGCGGCGTGAGGGCGATCCGCCGGCGGATTGCTGGACTCGGTGTCGTTCATGATCGCGGCCCGTGGAGAGGGGCCAATCGGGGCGCAATTCCCGTGCCCGCGCGCACGGCGGGCAATGGTACCGGCGGCGTTTTCAGGAAGCAGAGCGCGCCGGACAAGGCGCACGACGTGATCGTCGCGGATTCAGTTGAACGGGCAGTGCGGCGGGAAAAGACGACGACGACGGCGAGCGCAGTCGCCGTCGCTTTGCATCGTCGGCGGGAGGCGTGGGAGCGTGCCGGCCGGCCGACGCCGGTCGGCGTGCGGCGTCAGCGAGCCGCCATCGCGACGTCCTGATCGGCACGCCCGGTGACGAGACAGCCCGACATGAACGCTTCGCGCTGGCTGTCGGCCGCGGCGCTGCCGAAGCCGCGGCCGAGCGCGTCGTACCGCACCTGTTCGGCCCGCTCCGCACACGCGGCCGGGCCGGCGTCGCGGCCTTGCGCGTGCAGCATCGCGCGATCGCCGATCAGATAAACCAGCAGCGCGAAAAATGCGATGTGTACGGCTCGTCTCATGGTTCGTCTCCTTATGGTCCAAGCGTAACGCGGACGCACCACGCCGAGCACTTGGGGCTTCCCCCGGTAAACGTCTGTTGAAAGGGCGCGGCCGGTGCCTTGCGCCGGCCGTTTTTTCGCTACGGCGGCTCGCGGGTAGCGGAGCCGGCGCGCAAGGGCGCGGAGATCGACGCCAGTTTGACGAATATCAGAGTGCGGGAAGCGCGAGACGGTCGTATTGCCGGTCGCGGCGATAGCATGAGCTCATGCGCTGACGGAACGCGGTGGGCGACAAGCGGTAAGCGTATGCGCTCCGGTTCCGGTCGAGCGTGTACGTGTCCAACCTATCGCTATCGAACAGTGAGGAATCCAAATGCTTAACGTCACTTCCGTCCTGATCAGCATGGCGCCGTTGTGGGCGATCCTGCTGCTCGCGTCTTCCGCGGCGACCTATCTCGTGTTCTGGCGCAAGGCAATCAAGTAAGCGCGACGGCGCGCATTGCGCGACGGCCAACGGCCGACCGGAGTCGGTCCGCCGGCATCGCGGGCATCGGCACGCGTGCGCCGGCAGTCTCGTTCGCGATGCAGCGCGTCAGACGTCGGCGCGAACTACGCGCTCGCCAATCCGGCGCACCGCGACGCTCATCGCACCGTCGTGATCGGCACGTTCGAGATGCGCATGAGGCGGTCCATCACAGTGCGTCTGAACATCGACATGACGGTGTGAAACGGATCACGCTTCGGCGCCACGACGACGATTTCATCGCAGCCCGTCTCGGCGGCTGCCGCCGCGATCGACGCGGCCACCGGCCCGACTTTCTGCACGACGCTGTAGCGAACGCGGGCTTCCTGCAGGATCCGCCGCGCGCTCGCGAGGTCGTCGTTCGCGAACTTTTCCTCGATCGACCGCAGCCGCGACAGCGGATGAAACGCCTCGAGCCGTGTGGCCTCGAGCGGCGGCTGGACGTTGACCAGCACGACTTCCGACGCGCACCGTTCGCGGTAGAGGAAGGCCGCATGGCGAACCGCCTGAAGCGAACGGGGAGCATGACCGACCGGAACCAGCAGCTTGAGCATCGACGGTATCCCGTAATCGACAGGCTTTCAGCGTAATGCGCGATCGCAGCGAGCGGTCTAAAAAGTCCGCACGGTCGCGTAAAAATGTCGTCAACGCTGACGATCGTGTTGCGCTTATTGGAAATATAAGAAATTTAACTTTATGCGCATAAACGATTTCACCGATCGGCTGCGCGGCATGGCGACCGGCTCGATTGCTGCGCCGATTCAGTCGGATTCTCGATGAATGTCCGTGGAAAATATCGGAGGTCGCGTCGCGCGCGTCGCGTAGAGTAGAGCGACGACGACCGGCGCGCCGCGCCCGCCGCGACGCGCGGCCGTCACGATACGGTCCGGCTTCCCATTCGATTTCAGGAGACCCGCATGCCGCACGGCGCCCCGCAGCTTCTCGCTCCCGCTTCCATCACCGTCGACCCGATCGTGCGCCTGTCGGCCGGCGAGCTCGCCTCGGCGATCCGCAGCAAGGCCGTGTCGTGCGTCGAGACGATGCGCGCGTATCTCGATCACATCGAGCGCGTGAACGGCGCCGTGAACGCGATCGTCGCGCTGCGCGACCGCGACGCGCTGCTCGGCGAAGCCGCGGACAAGGACGCGGCGCTCGCGCGCGGCGAATATCACGGCTGGCTGCACGGGATGCCGCAGGCGCCGAAAGATCTCGCGATGACGAAGGGGCTCGTGACGACCTACGGCTCGCGGATCTTCAGCGATCACGTGCCGCAGGCCGATTCGGTCGGCGTCGCGCGGATGCGCGCGGCCGGCGCGATCTTCATCGGCAAGACCAATACGCCGGAGTTCGGCCTCGGTTCGCACACGTTCAACGACGTATACGGCGCGACGCGCAATCCGTACGACCTGACGAAGAGCGCGGGCGGCAGCAGCGGCGGCACGGCCGCCGCGCTCGCATCGCGGATGCTGCCTGTGGCCGACGGCAGCGACTTCGGCGGCTCGCTGCGCAATCCGGCCGCGTTCTGCAACATCTACGGCTTCCGCCCGTCGCAGGGCCGCGTGCCGCGCTGGCCGGGCGTCGACGTCTACATGCAGCAGCTCGGCATCGAAGGCCCGATGGGCCGCACGGTCGGCGACGTCGCGCAACTGCTCGCGATCCAGGCCGGCTACGATCCGAACGATCCGTTGTCGCTCGCCGACGATCCGGCCGTGTTCGGGCAGCCGCTCGAGGCGGACGTGAAGGGCACGCGCATCGCCTGGGTCGGCGACTGGAACGGCTATCTCGCGACGGAGCCCGGCGTGCTCGCGCAGTGCGAGCAGGGGCTCGCGACGCTGCGCGACATCGGTTGCGACGTCGATGCGGCGTTGCCCGCATTCGCGCCGGAGCGCATCTGGCGCCTGTGGCTCGCGCATCGGCATCTGCTGTCGGGCGGCGGGCTGCTCGCGCACTATCGCGACCCGGCGCGCCGTGCGCTGCTGAAGCCGGAAGCGATCTACGAGGTCGAAGGGCTGCTCGCGATGCAGGGCGCCGCGGTGTTCGACGCGAGCGTCGAGCGCACCGCGTGGCATCAGGCCGTGCTGCGTTTTTTCGATCGCTACGACTTCATCGCGGCGCCGACTGCGCAGGTATTTCCGTTCGACGTCGAGCAGCGCTGGCCGAACGAAATCGCGGGGCGCGCGATGGACACCTATCATCGCTGGATGGAAACGGTCGTCCCGTGGACGCTGGCCGGCTGCCCGGTGATCAGCGTGCCGGTCGGCTTCAACGAGGCAGGGCTGCCGATGGGGATGCAGCTGATCGGGCGTCCGCGCGCCGATCTCGCCGTGTTGCAGCTTGCGCGCGGCTACGAGCGCGCGGCCGACTGGGTCGGTCGCCGGCTGCCGGCGTGGATGGCCGCGTGACGCGATGAGGCGGTTCGCGGTCGGCCGCGCGCAGGCCGCACGCCGCGCGTGCGCGCGGGCCGCCGTCAGAACGTGATGGTCGTGCGCACGCCGAGCACGAACGTGTTGTGCAGCGGCGCGCGCGGATCGTCCGGATTCTGGCCTGCGCCCGCATTGAACGTGTATTGCGCATCGGCCTGAATCTGCCACCACGGCGCGACCTGGTAGTTGTAGGTCGCTTCGAGCGCGGTTTCGCTGCCGCGCACGCCGTACGGCGCACCGCCGAATGCGCGCGCATCCTCGTCGAGCGCGCGTGCATGGCGGCCGACTTTCACGTAGGTGAGCGCGAGGCCGGCGGAATCGTTGTCGCGGCCGGCGAACGGCGCTTTCAGCACGACGCCGAGGTTCGCGGCGGCGCTGACGACGTTACGGTCGCCGGGCGCCGCCATCACGCGTGCGAACACGCCCACGCTGCGCGGACTGTCGGGGCCGGCGCGCCATACCATCTGATCCGCGACCGCATAGACGCTGTAGTCGCCGCGATGCGGCCGGCCGATGCCCGTCGAATCGGCGCTGGCGAGCGAACGGCCGGTCGTGTCGTCGCGCTGATCGGCGAAGCTGCCGCTGTGATACCAGACGCCGAGCTTGTACGTGCCGGGCAGCGCGCCCGACTTCACCGCGCCGCCGGCCGCATCGTCCTGATTGATCGCGTACTGCAGTTCGCCGATGAACAGCGCGCCGTTGTGCAGGTTGAAATTGGTGCCGCTGTGATTGTCCGGATGGTTGCCGAGCGGATCGCCGTCGAACACGCCGGCCAGCGCGGTCAGCGACGGCGTCAGCTTTGCGCGCACGCGCACGCCGAGCGCCGACAGCGGGTACGCAGGGCCACCGCTCGGCAAATCGTATGACGGCAGCGCGGGCCAGCCGAACATCGTGTTCATGAACGTCGCCGAGTACGTGCTCGTCAGGAATTCCTGATCGACGGCCTGCTGGCCGATCTTCACGTCGACGCGATCGTCGAGCAGCGACTGCTGATACCAGAGCTCCCACAGGCGCGTGGCGGCGTCGGCTTCGGTGCCGCTCGCGGTGTTCAACGTGCCGAGATGGCTCGGGCTGAACTGTCGGCCGTGGATCTGCAATGCGCTCGCGTTGAAGCTGCCGCCTTTCCAGCCGAATGCCTTCTCGGTGTCGAGCCCGAGCGTCACCGTCGTGACGCCGTGATAGCCGACGCCGCGCTCCAGCCCGCCGTGCAGGTTCGCGAGCAGCTCGCTCGTTTCGGTCGCCGCGAGCGTGACGCCGTACTTGCCGAGCCATGGACGAAGGCCGCCGATGTCGCCGAGCAGCGTGTCGCGCGTCCAGAGGCTGTCTGCCTCGGCGCCCGGCACGGGCGAGGTCGGCGCGGCCGCGGCGGCCGGTGCCTGCTGTGCGGCGGCGGCGCCCGCGAGCAGCTGCGCCGTGCAGGCCAGCGCCGCGATGCACAGGCGACGCGGAACGCGAACGGACAGGGCGGCGGGCGAGGTTCCGGGCAGCGAAACGGGCGGCATGATTTTCCTTGCGGGACGGACGGTGGACGAACCGCGCGCGGTGCGGACACAGCAGCGCGAAGCGGGGCGAATCGTAAGAAACGGCGGGGGCGGCGTCAATCGCGGCGACGCGCAAGCATGCGCATTGATGCGGAAAAGGAACGAATCGCGACGCAAGGCTTGATTTCGCGCGGTCGATTCCGATCAATGCACGCGCGCGTGCCGTCCGATTCGTTTCGATGTGTTTCAGTCGTTGCGATCGCGTGCGACGCGCTTCGACAATATCGGGCTCCACCATTCGGGCACGAGGACAACGTATGAAACACATCCGCGCGGCGCGCAGACATCTCGCCTTCGCCGGCATCGCCTTCGGCATGCTGCTGAGCGGCGCCGCCCATGCGCAGCTCGATCTGCAGTCGATCGGTTCGTCGCTGCTCGGCGGCGGCCAGCAGGCGGCGCCCGCGCAGGGCGGCGTCGCGCAGCTGCTGCAGGCTTACGTCGGCGCGAACCGGCAGGTGCTCGCCGGCCAGTCGTCGCTCGCGTCGGCGATGGGGCTCAGCGGTGCGGCGGGCCAGGCGCAGCAGGCGGCGGCCGTGCTCGGCAACGGCGATGCGCTGACGCCGGCCGCGCTGTCGCAGATGGGCGGCGCGCAGCAGTCGGTGTCGCAGGCGCTCGATCAGGCATTCGCGAGCGGCGGCGCGACGCAGGGCGCGGTCGACAAGCAGGCGTTCAGCAACGGCCTCGCCTCGCTCGGGCAAGGGCTCACGCAGTACTCGCAGCTGCAGCCGGCGCTCGGCGGCCTCGGCTCGACGAATCCGGCGTCGCTGCTGCAGGCCGGGCTCAATCCGCAGAACCTGCAGGCCGCGTCGTATATCGCGCAGAGCGCGCCCGGTCAGCTGCAGTCGCTCGCGACGACGCTGAGCCAGGCCGTGCAGTTCGCGACGAGCCAGGGCATTTCGGTGCCGTCGGTCGCGTCCTCGGCGCTGAAGCTGCTGCCGTAGCGCGAGGCGCGGCCCGCCGCCCGATCGCGGCGTGCGTCGCCGAACGGTCGTTTCGCGCACCACGGGGATTTCGCACGATGCTATCGTGGCGCATTCCCCTCCTTGGTGCAGTCCCATGACCGATTCGTTCGACCTCGCGCGCTACTTTGCGCGCATCGGCTACGACGGCCCCGCCGAGCCGACGCTCGACGTGCTGCGTACGCTGCATCTGCGGCATCCGCGCGCGATTCCGTTCGAGAACCTCGATCCGCTGACCGGCACGCGCGTCGCGCTCGACCTGCCGGCCGTCGTCGACAAGCTCGTCGAGCGCGGTCGCGGCGGCTACTGCTTCGAACTCAACAAGCTGTTCTACACGGCGCTCACGACGATCGGCTTTCGCGTGACGCCGCTGATCGCGCGCGTGCGCTGGATGCGGCCGCCCGAGGTCGCGACGGCAAAGACGCATATGCTGCTGCGCGTGGATCTTGACGGCACGGTGTGGTTCGCGGACGTCGGCTTCGGCACCGCGACGCTGACCGCGCCGATGCGGTTCGCGCCCGGCGAGCGGCAGACGACGCCGCACGGCGCGTTCCGGATCGACGCGCACGGCGACGACGAATTCGACATGCAGTGCGAGACGCGCGACGGCTGGCAGACGATGTATCGCTTCGCGCTGAAGCCGGCCGAGTGGGTCGATTACGATGCCGCGAACTGGTTCACGTCGACCTATCCCGAGTCGCTGTTCGTGAACGACCTGATCGCCTGCCGCGTGCTGCCCGAGGGGCAGGCGACGCTGTTCAACACGGTGCTGAGCGTACGCGACGCGACGGGCGCAGCGCAGACCGTCACGTTCGACGATCGGGCCGCGTGGGCCGCGTGCCTGCGCGACACGATCGGCATCGATACCACCGGCTTCGATCTTGACGCGCTGTTCGTGCGCGCGGCGGCCCGCGTGCGCGACGCATGAACGACGGCGCCGTCCTGCACGCGGCGCGAGGCGACGGTGCGCGCCGCGTTTCGCGCGAGCTGCATGCCACGCGGATACCTGCCACGGGCATTTGACTTTTCCTAGTTTGCTAGCATACTAGCACCATGACCGACGAAGAAGTGAAGCAGTTCAACGTGTATCTGCCGCTGAGTCTGATCCGGCAGGGCAAGCATCGCGCAATCGAAACGGAACAGTCGCTGTCGGCGCTGGTAGCCGACGCATTGCGCGCGTATCTCGCCGCGCCGCCGCCGGCGGACGCGTCCACCACGGAGGAATGACATGTCGTCCGAGCGAATCGAAGCCGTTTTCCTGACCACGCACAACTGGGGCAAATCGGCGAAGTTCTTCCAGGCGCTGGGCTTTACGCTGGAATTCGAAACCGATCACCAGTCGGGCCAGCTTCGCAACGGCGACGGCCCGTATCTGTTCATCGCCGAAGTGCCGCCCGGCGAAAAGACGGACATGCAGGTCGTGCTGAAGGTGCCCGACGAGGCGGCAGTGCGGCCGCAGCCGATCGTCGACGTCGTCACGCCGTTCGAGGACACGCACTGGGGCACGCGCGAGATGACGGTGCGCGATCCGGACGGTCGCGTATGGCGACTGCAGGCGCCGGGGCGGCCCGGCCAGTCGAGCGTGTGAGGGCGCGGCGATGAACGACACCGTCGACCAGGGCCCCGACAGCACCGCCGCGCGCGTCGCGCTCTGGCGCGCGCTGCATGTCGAATGCGATGCGCCGCCGCACGTGCTCGCCGACGAAGTGGGGCTGCAACTGCTCGCGCCGGGGCCCGACTGGCAGCAGCGCGGCGACATGGATCCGCAATTCACGCGGCCGTTTCGCGCATCGATCGTCGCGCGTGCGCGCTTCATCGAGGATCTCGTCGTCGAGCAGGCCGCGCGCGGCGCGAGTCAGTACGTGATTCTCGGCGCGGGGCTCGACAGCTTCGTGCAGCGCCGCCCCGACATGGCGGCGCGCGTGACGGTCTATGAAGTCGACCGGCCGGGCCCGCAGGCATGGAAGCGCCGCCGGCTGAACGAACTCGGCTTCGGCGTGCCGGATTGGCTGCGCTTCGTGCCCGTCGATTTCGAGGCAGGCCGCTCGTGGCGCGACGCGCTCGTCGATGCGGGCTTCGATCCGGGCAAGCCGGCCGTCGTCGTGTCGACCGGCGGCAGCATGTATCTGACGCGCGAAGCAAATGCGGCGACGCTGCGGGAAGTCGCGACGCTCGCGCGCGGCACCACGTTCGCGATGACGTTCCTGATGCCGCTGCAGCACGCCGATCCCGACGTGCGACCCGGTCTCGAGATGGCGGACAAGGGCGCGCGCGCGAGCGGCACGCCGTTCATCAGTTTCTTCATGCCGGCCGAGATCCGCGCGCTCGCACTCGAGGCGGGCTTCTCGACGGCCGGGCACGTATCGGCCGCCGATCTGACTCGGCGCTATTTCGGCGGGCGTGCGGACGGCCTGCGGCCGCCGAACAACGCGGAAGAGTTGCTGGTCGCGACCGTATAAACGCTACGCGCGCTCGAGCACGGCCATCTCGCGCACGACGACGAGCAGCACCGCGAGGCTCGCGCCGCCCGATGCGCGCAGTTCCGCGAGCAACTGGCCGTAACGTTCGAGCGCGGCTTCGCGGCGCACGCGCCACGCAGCGACGATCGTTTCCGGCGACGTCGACTCCGGCGATTCCGCCAGCGCGCTCGTCGCGAGCGTGCGCTTGAGCCGCGCGACTTCCGCGAGCGCCGCCGCGCGCGCCATCATGTCCCAGTGCGTCGGCGTCGGCAGCGACGCCGCGCGCTCGCCGATCCATCCGTAGTTGAGCAGCGTGCCGAGCGCGAAGTACACGCCCGCGACGAGTTCGAGTTCGCGATTCGAGGTGGCCGCGACGTCCGCGATGTCGAGCAGCGCGGCCGAGATGTCGCCGCTCGCGACACGCGCGGCGAGCGCTGCATCGACGCCGGCGTCGGTCAGCACGCGCCGGCGCGCGGACAGCGCGTCGAGGTCGTCCGCCGGCAGCAGCGCGGGGAGTTGCGGCGCGAGCCGCTCGACCGCGTCGCGACACCGCGCGAGCAGTGCGGCGATGCCGTCGCCGGCTCCCGCACCCGTATGCAGATGCCGCAGGAACCACAGCGCCGCGCGTTCGAGCAGCCGTGCGACGTCGACGAACATCCGCGCCTGCACGTCGTCGGCGACGCGGTTGTCGAGTGCGTCGATGTCACGCCACACCGCATCGAGATCGAACACGTCGCGCGCGACGATGCAGGCGCGCACGATGTCGCCCGGCTTCGCGTCGGTTTCCTCCATCAGCCGATGGATGAACGTGCAGCCGACGCGGTTCACGAGCGCATTGGTCAGATGCGTCGCGAGAATTTCGCGGCGCAGCGGATGGCGACGCATCGGCTCGCTGAAACGCTGCTGCAGCGGTTTCGGGAAGTAGTCGACGAGCATCGCGGCCACGAGCGGGTCTTCGGGCAGGTCCGATTCGAGTAGCGCGTCGTAGAGCCACATCTTGCTGTACGCGAGCAGCACCGCGCGCTCCGGCGAGGTGAGACCGACCTTCGCGGCCTGCCGTTCCGCAATCTCGTCGTCGGTCGGCAGGAATTCGATCACGCGGTTCAGGCGCCCCGCGCGTTCGAGCCAGCGCATCAGCCGCGCTTCCGCATCGAGCAGCTCGACGCCGTAGCGGCCGGCGATAGACAGCGCCTGCGTCTGATAGTAGTTGTCGCGCAGCACGAGCAGCGCGACTTCGTCGGTCATCTCGGCGAGCAGCGCGTTGCGTTGCTTCTCCGTCATCTCGCCGTCCGCGACGACGAGGCCGAGCAGGATCTTGATGTTGACTTCGTGATCCGAACAGTCGACGCCGGCCGAGTTGTCGATCGCGTCGGTGTTGATCCGCCCGCCGCGCTGCGCGAACTCGATGCGGCCGAACTGCGTGAAGCCGAGATTGCCGCCTTCGCCGACCACCTTGCAGCGCAGGTCCGCGCCGTTGACGCGCACCGCGTCGTTCGCGCGGTCGCCGACCTGCTGATGCGTTTCGTGCGTCGCCTTCACGTAGGTGCCGATGCCGCCGTTGTACAGCAGGTCGACCGGCGCCTGGAGGATCGCGCGGATCAGCTCGGTCGGCGGCAGCGCGTGCGCGTCGATGCCGAGTGCGGCCTGCACGGCCGGCGACAGCGGGATCGTCTTCGCGGTGCGCGGATAGACGCCACCGCCCGCCGAGATCGCGGCCGGATCGTAATCGGCCCAGCTCGAGCGTTCGAGCGCGAACAGCCGCTTGCGTTCGGCGAAGCTCGTCGCCGGGTCGGGAGCCGGATCGAGGAACACGTGCCGGTGATCGAACGCGGCAATCAGCCGGATATGCGGCGACAGCAGCATCCCGTTGCCGAACACGTCGCCGGACATGTCGCCGATGCCGACCACCGTGAAGTCGGTCGTCTGCGTGTCGACGCCCATCTCGCGGAAGTGCCGCTTCACCGATTCCCACGCGCCGCGCGCGGTGATCGCCATCTTCTTGTGGTCGTAGCCGACCGAGCCGCCCGACGCGAACGCGTCGTCGAGCCAGAACCCGTACTCGTGCGAGATCGCGTTCGCGTAGTCGGAGAAGGTGGCCGTGCCCTTGTCCGCCGCGACGACGAGATACGGATCGTCGGGGTCGTGGCGCACGACGTCGCGCGGCGGCACGATCGCGTTGCCGACGCGGTTGTCGGTCAGATCGAGCAGCCCGCGCAGGAACGTCTGGTAGCACGCGACGCCTTCGCGCATCCACGCTTCGCGGTCGCTCGGCGGCGGCGGATTCTTCACGACGAAGCCGCCTTTCGACCCGACCGGCACGATCACGACGTTCTTCACCATCTGCGCCTTCATGAGCCCGAGCACCTCGGTGCGGAAATCCTCGCGCCGGTCGGACCAGCGCAGCCCGCCGCGCGCGACTCGGCCGCCGCGCAGGTGCACGCCTTCGACGCGCGGCGAATACACCCAGATCTCGAACATCGGTTTCGGTTCCGGCAGCCCCGGCACGCGCGCCGGCGCGAACTTGAACGACAGGTACGGCTTCGGCTCGCCGTTCGCGTCGTGCACGAAGTAGTTCGTACGCTCGGTCGCGTTGATCACGCCGAGGAACTGACGCAGGATGCGGTCCTCGTCGAGGTTCGGCACCTGATCGAGCGCGGTCTCGATCGCCTTCAGCAGCCGTTCGGCCTGCACGTCGCGCGTGTCGCCGATGCGCGGATCGAAGCGCAGCACGAAGAGCTCGACGAGTTGCCGCGCGATGGCCGGATTGCCGGTCAGCGCGCGTTCGATATAGGCGTCGCTGAAGGTGGAGCCGACCTGCCGCAGGTACTTCGCATACGCACGCAGGATCGTGACCTCGCGCGCGCTCAGATGCGCGCGCAGCACGAGCCGGTTGAAATCGTCGTTCTCGATCCGGCCGCTCCAGATCCGGTCGAACGCATCCTCGAACAGGCCTTTCACGCGTTCGATGTCGAACTCCGTATCGTCGGCGAGCTCGAGTCCGAAGTCGTGCACCCATGCCGGCGCCGCATCCTGCGTCTGGATGCGGTAAGGACGTTCCTCGTCGACGCGCACGCCGAGATGCTCGAGCATCGGCAGGCTACGCGACAGCGCGATCGGCTCGCCCGCGCGATAGACCTTGAAGCGGAACGCGCGCGGCCCGGCCTCGATCGGCCGGTACAGGTTCATCGCGAGCTGGCCGGACGCTTTCACGCGCTCGATCAGCTCGATGTCGCGCACTGCGGTGCGCGCCGGATAGTCGTCGCGGTAGCCGGCCGGGAACGAGTCGGCGTAGCGCTGCAGCAGACGATTGCCTTGCTCCTCGCCGAACGCGTCGAGCAGCGCGTCCGCGAGATCGTCCTGCCAGCGCCGCGTGACCTGCACGAGCCGCGTTTCGAGCTCGCGCGTATCGACGTCGGGCATCGTGCCGGGCTCCGCATGCACGACGAAGTGAATGCGTGCGATGGCCGATTCCGACAGCAGCGGCGTGAACTCGACGTTCACGCCGTTGTACGCATCGACGAGCAGCTTCGCGATGCGCCGCCGCAGGTCGGTGTTGTATTTGTCGCGCGGCACGAACACGAGACACGACACGAACCGGTCGAAGCGGTCGCGCCGCACGAACAGCCGCGTGCGCTGGTGTTCCTGCAGCCGCAGGATGCCGAGCGCGATGTCGTAGAGCTGATCTTCGTCGGCCTGGAAGAGCTCGTCGCGCGGATAGGTTTCGAGCACCGTCACGAGCGACTTGCCGAGATGGCCCTTCGGCAGAAAGCCCGCGCGCCGCACGATGTTCGCGCACTTGCGGCGCACGATCGGTATCTCGGCGCTCGACACCATGTACGCGGTCGACGTGTAGAGCCCGAGGAAGCGGCGCTCGCCGCTCACCTTGCCGTCGGCGCCCGCGAGCTTCACGCCGACGTAGTCGAGATAGCCGGGCCGATGCACGGTGGCGCGCGAATTCGCCTTCGTCAGAAAGATCGGCGATGCGCCGGAGATGATGGCCGCGGCGGCCGGCGGCAGCGGCGTCACGTCGGGCGCGCCCGGCGAGCGCAGCGATTCGCGCAGGATGCCGAAGCCCGAGCCTTCGATGCCGCGCAGCGCGAAACCGGGGCCGTCCGACACGAGCGCATAGTCGCGCTGCCCGAGGAACGTGAAGTGATCGGCGAGCATCCATTCGAGAAACGCGCGCGCTTCGATGTCCTCGGCCGTCGCTTCGCGCGTCTTCATGTCCTTGATCGTCGCGCGCGCGATCTCGACGATTTTCGGCCAGTCCTCGACCGATGCGCGTACGTCGCCGAGCACGTGCGCGATGTCGTCGCGCAATGTGTCGAGCAACGCGGCGTCGCCGCAGCGATCGACTTCGAAGTGGATGAACGAGGCGAGTTGCGAACGGCCGTCGTCGGGCGTTGCGCCGCCGGCGTCGACGCGCTCGATCGTGCCGTTGCCGCCGCGCCAGATGCGGAATACCGGGTGCAGCGCGGAATGCAGCGCGAGGCCGAGGCGGTTGACGGCCATCGTCACCGAGTCGACGAGGAACGGCATGTCGTCGTTGACGATCTCGATCACCGTGTGATCGGAATGCCAGCCGTGCTGTTCGAGGATCGGGTTGTAGACGCGCAGCCGCTCGCTGCCCGGGACGAATTTCTGCGCGGTCTGCCAGTGCGCCATCGCGGCGCCGTAGAGATCGGCGATGCTGCGGTTTTGCAGATCGTCCGCGTCGACGAAATCGTAGTAGTGACGCAGGAATGGCTCGACGATGCGGAACGTCGTTTCCGGCAGCCGCGCGCGCGCGAATTCGACGACGTCGGAGAGCAGGTGGGCGACGACTTCCTCGTTCTTCGCTTCCATGGCGATCTCCTCGTCGGGTGGAGCCATCGGTTGCTGCTGCGTCTGCCCGGCATTATGCGCCGATTGCGTGACAACGCGATGTGCGGGTGCACAACGGGTGCGGCGTGCGCTGTGTGCGGTGGACGCGGCGGTCGCGGCGGTCGTGGCGGTCGCGGCGGCGGGGCAGGGCCGGGTTCTTGCGAGTCTCGGCTTCGCCCACCATCACTCGGCCAGCGACCGTCAAGTCAGTTCGGGCGGCTTGAGGTCGGGATGCCGCGTGTAGAGCGGGTTCATGAAGTCGGTCAGCATCGTGCTCATTACTTGCGAGACGAATTCGCGATAGGCGACGAACTCCGATTCCGGACATGATGCCTGAACCGTCAGCAGGGATCGATCCAGGTCGGCTCCCATTTGCAGGATCATGTCGTTCAGAGCGCTTGCGACTTGCTTGTCGGAGATCATTTACGCGTCCTGTTTAGCATCCCGCCAACGCATTGCAGCGGTTGACGCCGTGCCGGAATCCGAATCGGCGGCTACCGGTAGAGGCAGCCGGCCGGCTTCAGCCAATTCGGCTTGCCGATGACATTGCCGAGAAGGAAAACGGGTATCGGCCTAGCGTGTGCCCAAGACACCGAACACACGCTGATTCCGGAACGCTGCTCAGCGCGGCTCGCTCCACAGCTTGCCGCCGGTCGCCCAGTTTTCCTTTTTCACATCGGTCAGGATGATATCGACGGAGCCAGGTTCGCAGCCGAGCGTTTCGCACGTCACGCGCGTGATCGCTTCGACGAACTGGCGCTTCTGCTCGACGGTGCGGCCCTCGAACAACTGGATACTGAAAGTCGGCATGGAAAAACCTCCGGTTGGGTTTGAAAAAATCGATTCCGCGGGATGCCGCCGCCGCCGCGCTCAATCGCGATACGACCGATCGATCCGGTCGAGCCTCCGCAGTAACGCCGGCCATTCCAGTTCGCCTTCGATCGCGCCGCCGTCGCGCAATTGCTCGGCGGTGCGCTCCGCGACGGCCGGCTCCGGCAGCACGAGCGGCCCGCCGCCTGCCTGTGCGCGCAGCTGGATGTCGCAGGCCTTGATCAGCGTATCCATCAGGACATACGCCTCGGCGACCGTGCGGCCGACCGTCAGTGTGCCGTGGTTGCGCAGCAGCATCGCGGATTTCGCGCCGAGACTCGCGGTCAGCCGCGCGCCCTCGGCCGGAGAGAACGCAAGTGCTTCGTAGTCGTGGTAGGCGAGATCGCCGTGGAACCGCAGTGCATGCTGCGACGCGGGCAGCAGCCCGTCGCGCTGGATCGACACCGCAATGCCGGCGGTATTGTGCAGATGCATCACGCAGACCGCGTCGGGGCGTGCCGCATGCACGGCCGCATGCAGGGCGAAGCCCGTCACGTTGACCGCGTGCTCGCCGTCGCCGATCCGGTTGCCGGCGAGGTCGATCTTCACGAGATTCGATGCGCAGACTTCGTCGAACGCCAGACCGAACGGGTTGATCAGGAAATGACCGGGCTCGCCCGGCACGGTCGCGGACAGATGCGTGTAGATCAGGTCGTCCCAGCCGTTCAGCGCGACGAGCCGGTATGCGGCTGCGAGGTCCACGCGCAGCCGGCGTTCGGCGTCCGAGATCGGGCCGCCCGGTTTGACGGCATCAGGACGGTGTGCGAATGACGACATCGGGTTCTCCGAGGGTAAAGCGCCGCGCGACGGCCACCGTGATCCACGACGCGAGCGCGAACGGTGCGGTGAGCGCGACGAGGCCGGCGCGCATCGCAAGCCACTGGATCAGCGCGGCC
>NZ_KV786714.1:11271-23431 GCF_001806955.1 Burkholderia sp. HMSC10F09 | reverse complement strand
CAAGCCACTGGATCAGCGCGGCCAGCGCGGCAGCCGCGAGCGCCGCGCGCGTGCCGCGCGGCAACAGCGCGAGGGCGGCGAGCGCGCCGTTGAAGCCGAGCAGGCCGTTCGTCAGCGATGCCGCGTCGGCGCCGAGCGCGGTCAGCAGCACGGTCGACACGACCGCGCCCGCCAGTGCGAATGCAGCCGCGCGGCGCGACTCGGCCGCGATGCCCGCGACGATCAGCGCGCCGGCCCACGCGCCTTGCGCGAACGTGGTCTGCGCGACGCCGGCGAGCAGCGCGGGGCCGATGGCCGACCAGGTCGGCGCCGCGCCGCCGATCGCGCCATCCGCATGCTGCGTCGCAATAAAAAACGGCAGCCAGAGCGCGGACACCGCGAGGCACGGGCTCGAATACGGACACTGCCGCCATTTCGCGAGCGGCCCGCGCATCGCGCGATGCACGAGTGCCGCGCCGATCGCGGGCAACGGCGACAGCGCGACGCCGAGCAGCGGATCGGGCGCGAACACGGCGGCGACCAGCGCGGCGAGCGCGCCGTTGAAACCGTGCAACCCTTGTTCGAGATCGTCGCGACGCGCGCCCGTCAGCACCGCCGTTAGATTGGCGGCGGCCGCGCCGAGCAGCGCCGCGCACGCGAGGAGCCGCGGGTCGGTCAGCGCCAGCGCCGCCAGCAGCAGCGCGCCCGTGAGCGCGTTCGCCTGCAGCACGATCTGGCCGATGCTGCGCAGCAGGATGCGCAGATCGATCGACGGCGTGGCAGAGTGTGCGGTGAACATGATGGCGGCGGAGCAGGACGAGCCGCGAGCATAGGACACAATCCCGTGCACCGGAATAGGGAATTCTGGATAGTCGGAATTTGTGCGCGATGCCCCGCCGTGGGGCGTGCGAGGAGGCGGAATGACGAAAGCGGTGCGCTGGGCGTCGCTCGAAGGCGACGGCATCGAACATCTGACGTTCGAGCGGAGCGACGACGGCATCGTCGTCGAAAGCGCGGTGGTCGGCCAGCGGTACGGCCGGGCCTACGGGCTCGCGTATCGGCTCGTCTGCGATCCGCGATGGCGCGTGACCTGCGCGGTGCTCAAGGTGATGGGCGGCGGCACGCTCGAGCTGCACGGCGACGGCGCCGGCCACTGGCGCGACGGAGCGGGTGAGGCGCTGCCCGCGCTGGACGGCTGCATCGACATCGATATCGCGGCGACGCCGTTTACGAATGCGTTGCCGATCGGCCGCCTCGCGCTCGCGCGCGGCGAGCGGCAGCCGATCGATGTCGTCTACGTGTCGGTGCCCGACCTGACCGCGACGCGGGTCGAGCAGGCGTACACCTGCATCGAGCCGGGCCGGCGTTACCGCTATGAAGGCATCTTCCGCAACTTCACGGCCGAGATGGACGTCGACGACGACGGCCTCGTGATCGACTACGAGACGCTGTTCAGGCGTCTGCCGATGCCCGGTTGAGCGGCAGCCGCGGGCGACGGCGCGGTCTTGCCTTCGTGTGCGGACGCGAAGCGGTCGATCCGCGACGCGATCAGGTCGGGATCGCGCAGCACGATCCAGTGGGCTCCGTCGATTTCCTCGCGCACATGCTCACCGAGCCAGCGATCGAGATCGATCGTCATCTCGGGCGTCACGTAGCGGTCTCGCACCGGCACGAGAATCTGCACCGGCGCCTGCGCATACCGCTCGCGCGGCTTGCTTGCGCGCGCGATGAAATTCGCGCGGTACAACTGCAACCCGTTCAGCGCATTCTTCAATTGCGACGGATCGCGTTCGACGCGCACGCGTTCGGTCAGCTGCAGCCAACGCGGCCACAGCGCGGCGCCGCCGAGTCGCCAGACCAGCGACGGCACGATCGGCAGATGAAAGAACGCGATGTACCACGATTTCAGGCTCTGCTTGAGCCGCATCCTCGCGCGGAACACGTGATCGAGGCACGGGCCCGAGATCGACGTATACGACGCGATCCGCCCGCGAAACGCAGGGTCGGTCACAGCCTCCCAGCACTGGATCGACCCCCAGTCGTGGCCGACCAGATGAAACGGACGGTCGCCGCAGGTCGCATCGGCAACCGCTTTCAAGTCGTCCGCGAGCCGCGCGAGCGCGTAGTCGGCGCGGCGCCGCGGCGCATCGGACGCCCCCGCGCCACGGACGTCGTAGGCGATCACGCGATAGCGCCCGGCAAGCCGTGCGCGAATCGGCGCCCACACGGCGGCCGAATCGGGATAGCCGTGCACGAGAATCAGCGGCGGCGCGCGACGCGGGCCGCTGACGTAGACGGCGAGTTTCACGTCGCCGGAGCGGACGGTCAGCATGTCGCGATCGCGCGCCATCGCATCATGCCTGCGCGACGGGATGCAGCGGCACGCGGCGCGGCGCGGCCTGTGCCGCATAGCGCGCGTTGGTCGCGTCGATGTTCGCGAGCAGCGTGTCGAGTCCCTGCAGATACTGGTGGTTGTCGTGATCCCACGGATGGAAGCCCGGCCGGAAATAGTCGAGCCACTCGCGCGCGATGCTCGGAAACACGCCGTGCTTCGGCCCGTACAGATACTTGACGAGACGCCACATGCCGCCGAACCTGCCGTGACGGCGACGATGCGCGAGCATCAGCCGCACATGGAAGTCGAACACGATGGTCCAGAAAATCACGGTCGTGATCAGCATCGTGCCGGTGCGCAGCAGATAGCGGCCGATGCCGGGCTTCATCACCGCGTTCCACACGTCGTACGAGACGGCCTTGTGTTCGGTCTCTTCCATCGCGTGCCACATCCACATCTGCTGATAGCCTTCGACGGAGCCGTCGATCCGATGCTCGTGGCCGGACAGCAGCTGGTTCGCGAGAATGGCGGTGTAGTGCTCGAGCGCGATCGTGATCGCGAGCTGCATCGAATGCGGCAGCACCTTCTTGAACCAGCCGAGGATCGTCCACAGGCGCTTGTCGAGCTTGTGCGCCGGCAGACCGGATGCCTGCAGCAGATCGTTGTACTCGATGTGCTCGCGCGTATGCATCGCTTCCTGTCCGATGAAGCCCAGCACTTGCTTCTTCAGCTCCGGATCGTCGATGCGGTCGCGATAGTTGCGCACCGAATCCATGAAGAAGCGCTCGCCGGCCGGAAACAGCAGCGACAGCGCGTTCATGAAATGCGTGACGGGCACGCCCTGCACGTGCCAGTCGCGCGCGCGCTCGGGCGGCAGCGCGAAGCGGACGTCGCGCCGCACCGGCATCATTTGCGGAGTGCTCATGACTGTTTTCCTCCTTGATTGCCTGCGTTGTTGTAGGTGGCGTGGAGCGGGGCGCTTGCCGGCGTGCCGAAGCGTGCCGCGCGGCGGCGCGCCTTCGCGGCCTCCTGACGCGACTTGAGCACGACGAGCGCCTGATAGGCGGCCGGCAGGATCCGCGCCATCCAGTCGGCGGCCTTCGCGTCGCGGCCGATCAGCACGCGGCGCTTGTTCTTGCGCACGCCGGCGAGGATCGTGCGCGCGGCATCGTCGGCGCTCGTGATGAAGAACTTCTCGAAGTCGTCCTTGCCCTGCTGTTCGCTTTCGATCATGAAGCCGACCATGTTCTTCGCGATCCGGCTCGACTGCGCGATGTTGGTGCGGATGCCGCCCGGATGCACGCAGGTCGCCGACACGCCGCACTTCATCATGTCGAGTTCCTGCCGCAGCGATTCGGTGAAGCCGCGCACCGCGAACTTGGTCGCGTTGTACGCGCTCATGCCGGGCTGCGCGAAGATGCCGAAGATGCTCGACGTGTTGATCACGTGGCCCTCGCCGGCGGCCTTCAGATGCGGCAGGAACGCCTTCGTGCCGTGCACGATGCCCCAGAAGTTGATGTTCACGATCCATTCGAGATCGGCGTAGTCCATCCCCTCGATCGTGCTCGACAGCGCGACGCCCGCGTTGTTGAAGATCAGGTTGACCTTGCCGTGCTCGCGCGCCGTATCGTCGGCCCACGCGAACATCGCGTCGCGATCGGCGACGTCGAGCACGCGCGAGCTCACGCGTACGTTCGGCGCGATCGCGCGGACGATCCGTTCGGTTTCGGCGAGGCCGACGCCGTTCTTGTCCGCGAGCGCGACGTGGCAGCCGGCCTGCGCGAGCTGCACCGCGAGCGAGCGGCCCATTCCGGAGCCGGCGCCCGTGATGGCCGCGACCTTGTTGGCGAAATCTTTCATGTCCTTGCTCCTTGTCCGGGTCAGGCTGCTTCGGCCGAAGCGGAAGCGCGAGGGGCGGGCGCCGCGGCCGCGTGCGCGGCATCGTTCGGTGCGCGATACGCGTGGTAATCGGCGATCGAGAAGTGCGCGGTCGCCTGGCGGAAGCGCCAGGTGAAGCCCGGCCACAGCGTCGTGTTCTTGCCGGTGCGCGGATCGAGGTACCAGCTCTTGCAGCCGCCCGTCGACCAGATCGCCTTCTTCAGCTTGCGCTGCAGCTCGCTGTTGAACTGCGCCTCGACGGTCGGGCGCACCTCGATGGCGTCCGCGCGCTCGCGGTGCATGGCCTGCAGCGCGCCGAGGATGTATTCGATCTGCGATTCGATCATGAACACCATCGAGTTATGACCGAGCCCGGTGTTCGGGCCGACGATCATGAAGAAGTTCGGATAGCCGGGCAGCGTCGTGCCGAGATACGCGTGCGCGCCGTCGCGCCATGCATCGACGATGTCGAGGCCGCCGCGGCCGACGATCGCGCCGCGCGGGAACGGATCGGCGACCTGGAAGCCGGTGCCGTAGATCAGGCAGTCCACCTCATGACGCGTGCCGTCGGTCGTCACGACCGCGTCCGCTTCGATGCGCGCGATGCCGGTCGTCACGACGCTGACATTGCTGCGCGACAGCGCCGGGTAATAGTCGTTCGAGATCAGCACGCGCTTGCAGCCGAGCGTGTAGTCGGGCGTGACCGCGCGGCGCAGCGCCGGGTCCGGCACCTGCTTGCGGATATGGCGCAGCGCGAGCTTCTGCACGTTCTTCATCAGCCCAGGATGGATCGCGAAGCCGAGCACGCGCGATTCGAGCATCCAGTAGAGTCCGCTGCGCACGAGCTTCTGCGTGAACGGCAGCGTGCGGAACAGCCATTGTTCGAACCGCGTGAGGCTGCGGTCGGGCTTCGGCATGATCCACGGCGGCGTGCGCTGGAACAGCGCGAGCGACTTCACGCGCGGCGCGATCTGCGGCACGAACTGGATCGCGCTCGCGCCGGTGCCGATCACCGCGACGCGCTTGCCTTCGAGCGGATACGCGTGATCCCACTGCTGCGAGTGGAACGCGCGGCCGCGGAAATCCTCGACGCCCGGAATCGCCGGCAGCGCGGGGCGCGACAGGCCGCCCATGCCGGACACCAGCACGCGCGCCGACAGCCGCTTGCCGTTCGAGAACGTCAGGCGCCAGCGCTGCGCGCGCTCGTCGTATTCGGCGCGCTGCAGTTCGTGGTTCATCCGCAGATGCGGGCCGATCCCGAAGCGCTGCACGCAGTCTTCGAGATACGCGCGGATCTCGGGCTGCGGCGCGAACATGCGCGTCCAGCGCGGATTCGGCGCGAACGAGAACGAGTAGACGTGCGATTGCACGTCGCAGGCGCACCCGGGATAGTGGTTGTCGCGCCACGTGCCGCCGACCGAGGCTGCCTTCTCGAGCACGACGAAATCCGTGACGCCCGTCTGCCGCAGGCGAATGGCCATCCCGAGCCCGGCGAAGCCGGTGCCGATGATGGCGATGTCGATGGTTTCGTCCGGGCCGTCATGGCCGGGCGGGCCGAAAGGCAACGTGCGAGCATTCATCCGGGTGTCTCCGATTGGGCTCATTTTTTAATGTTACATTGGTTGATGTAACGATAGTGGGTGAGCCGGGAAATCGCAAGCCACTAGAAGCGCCGCTCTAAGGGCCGGAAGCCGCGCCCGGCAAGGCGCAGCGCGGTTTGGAACGGACTGCTTTCCGCACTGCGGAAAGCGCGCGGACGGCCGGCGTAGGCCGGTAAACGGCCGCGGTTTCGCGCGAGAACGGGCGGGACGGCTGTTTGAAACGGAATCAGGGACGGACCGTGCGGGCCGTTGTCTCATGGAAAACCCCGGTCACGATGACGACTTGCGCAAGCGCATAGAGCGCCCAGATCGCGGGGCCGATGCCGGGAAAACTGCCGAGAAAGCGCTCGACGCCGATCAGCGTGTCCGAGCCGACGAAGATCAGGCTGCCGATCGCGACGAGCGGCGCATGCGTATCGGCGGCAAGCGCGAAGCTCGCCATCGCGACGAGCACGAGCATATAGACGGCGACCGGCACCGCGAGCTCGCCGAGATGCGGGAAGAACGCGGCATAGAACGCGGGCGCCGCGATCCAGAGCACGACGAGCGCCGCCACGCGCCCGCCGTGCGGCCGGGCACGCCAGCGCAAGAAGATCGCGCAGTAGCACAGATGGGTCAGCAGGAACGCGCCGAGGCCGCCCATGAACGTGAACGGCGAGTCGGGCAGCGCGAGCAGCACGTCGCCGAGCACGGCGGCCGCGAGCGCCGCGACGAGCCACGCGCGGTCGCGCGGTGCGCGCAGCGTGCTGCCGGCGGCCAGCAGCAGGATGCCCATCGCGGCTTTTGCGGCGAACTGTCCGCGATACGGCGCAGCGGCGAGCGACACGCCGTACAGCAGCGCGGCGGCGACGGCCAGCGGGCATAGTCGGCGATAGGTGGCGGGAAGCGTGGCGAGCAAGCGCGGTCTCCGGATCGTCGTTGTCGACGCGTGGCGGCAGCCGGTAGCGCCGACGCGCGGATCGACGGCCATTATCCGCAACAACGGGCGGGCCGAAACCGGCGAATCCTTCTAGTGCGCCGGTTTCCGCCGCCGGGCGCTCGCGAGCGCGTCGTGCCGCCCGTCGGCACGCGTCAGGTCTACTTCGCGGCGAGCGCGGCCGCGACGCGGCGGTCGATCCACGCATTGTCGGCGACGTTCAGCTTCTGCGGAATCAGCTTCGCCGCGAGAAACGCATCGGCGACACGCTGCTGAACCGCGACGATCTTCTCGTCGACGGGCACCGCGCCGAACGGCACGCGCTTGATCCAGGTTTCGACGAGCGGCGCCTGCATGCCGACAGTCGGCGCGATCAGCGCGGCCGTCTCGGCCGGATGACTGTTCA
Source organism: Burkholderia sp. HMSC10F09 (assembly GCF_001806955.1). Taxonomy (NCBI): domain Bacteria; kingdom Pseudomonadati; phylum Pseudomonadota; class Betaproteobacteria; order Burkholderiales; family Burkholderiaceae; genus Burkholderia; species Burkholderia sp. HMSC10F09. Next base: position 16,316 of record NZ_KV786714.1, on the reverse strand, counting down.
CCCATGCACCGGTCTCACGCGCCTGCGCGAGAATCGCGGCAACCACGTCGGGATGCTGCTGCGCGAAATCGCGCGTCGCTTCGTAGAAGTTGTTGGTCGGCGTGAGGCCTGTGTAGTCGGACAGCGTGCGGATCTTCAGCGCGTTTTGCGCGGCCGCGTAATACGGGTCCCAGACGGCCCACGCGTCGACGTGCCCGCTTTCGAAGGCGGCACGCGCATCGGCGGGCGGCAGGTAGACCGGGCGGATCTCGTCGTAGCGCACGCCGGCCTTGTTCAGCGCTTCGAGCAGCAGGTAGTTCGCGCTCGAGCCTTTCTGCAGCGCGACGCGCTTGCCGCGCAGCTCGGCCACCGAGCGGATCGGCGAATCGGCCTTCACGAACACGGCCTCGTTGTGCGGCGCCGGCGGTTCCGCGCCGACGTACACGAAGCGCACGCCGGCCGCCTGTGCGAACACGGGCGGCGGCGCGCCCGTATAGCCGAAGTCGATGCCGTTCGCGTTCAGCGCTTCGAGCAGCTGCGGGCCGGCCGGAAACTCGAACCATTGCACGTCGTAGCCGAGCGGCTTCAGCCGGGCTTCGAGCGAATGCTGCGCGTGGATGATCGCGAGCAGCCCGGCCTTCTGATAGCCGATGCGTACGACCTGGCCGGCGCTCGCCGGCGCGCAGACGGACGCGGCCGACAGTGCGACGAGTGCGGTGGCGACGGTGCGGGCGATCCAGCGGGGGAAACGAATCATCGAACGAACTCCATGCGTGACGTCTTCGGAGAGCGGCATGCCGCTCGGGTGGAAGAATCGTCGCATGGGCGTTCGCGCCCGCCAACGAAGCAATGCCGATATGAATATGAAAGCGGTGCGCTTATGCTTTGCCGCCGCTGCCGTGCGCCTCGGGCGCGCCGGCCTGCCGCGCGGCTTCATCGCTGAGCTTGCGATCGAGAATCGTCGCGACGCGGCCGCCGAGGTACGCGCTGGCTGCGTTTTCGAGTGCGCGGTTCATCTCCGCCTCGACGAATACGGCCGCGAGCGGACGCAGACGCCAGATCGCGTCGACGAGCGCCGGCACGTCGGTTGCCGGCGGCAGCGTGCCCGCATCGTAGCGGTCGAGCTGCTTGACGACGAGATCGACGAGCAGCCGCGCGACTGCGTCGAAGTGCGGGCGCGCGAGGCTGATCACGTCGAGCAGTTCGCGCGGCGGAATGCCTTCCTTCGTCATCGCGGCCGCCGCTTCGAGCAGCGCGGGGCTCTTCGCGACGAACGACATGCCGCGCCGCTCGAGCAGCCCCAGTTCGGTCACGCGCGCGAGCTGCGTGGGCGTCTGCGGCCCGAACATCTGCGCGAGCGCGGCCAGCGAATAGGTTTTCGGGCGTTCGTGCGACCAGCGTCCGCCGATCGCGTTTTCGAGGCCGAGGATCGAGCGCAGGTCGTGGCCTTCGTCGATCGCCTTGATCAGATCCTGGATGTTCGACAGCGTATAGCCGCGCGCGAGCAGATGATTGATCAGCTTCAGGCGCGCGACGTGCGTATCGTCGTAGATGCCGACGCGCCCGCGTTTCTCGGGCGGCGCCAGCAGCCCGCGATCCTGGTATGCACGGACGTTGCGCACGGTCGTGTCGGACACGCGCGCGAGTTCGTCCACCGTGTACTCGTTGCGGGTTTCGTCGGCGGCGGTGTCGGACGGAGGAGGAGTCTGTTTAGGCATGCGGCCATTCTAGCGCGACGCGCCTTGCGCGGGCGAGGCGGGCAGCGTGGCCGCGCCCTCGCCGAGCGGGCGCTGCAGCAGCGCGATGTCGATCCAGCGGCCGTGCTTGAAGCCGACCGCCTGCAGCGTGCCGGCCGGCGCGAAGCCGAAGGCGCGATGCAGCGACGTCGAGCCGCCGGTGCCGCCGTCCGCGATCGCCGCGATCATCTGCCGCCACGGGCCCGCCTCGCAGCGCGCGATCAGCGCGGCGAGCAGGGCGCGGCCGATGCCGCGGCCGCGCTGCGCGTCGTCGATGTAGATCGAATCTTCGACGGTGTATCGGTAGGCGTGCCGCGGGCGGTACGGCGTCGCATACGCATAGCCGGCGACGCCGCCGTCGCATTCGGCGACGAGATACGGAAGCCCGTGGCGCAGCACCGCGTCGCGGCGCGCGGCGAGTTCGGCGACGTCGGGCGGGACTTCCTCGAACGACGCGACGCTGTGGCGCACGTGATGCGCGTAGATCGCCTGGATCGCCGCGAGATCGGCGTCGGTCGCGTCGCGGACGGTACAGGCGGGAGCAGCGGACATGGCGAAGTCGGATCGGACGAAACCGCTACTATGCGGGCGCGCGGCCGGCAGGTAAAGCGGGCGGCACCGGCGCCTGCTGCGCGATCGGTGGGCGCGGCGCTGGCCCGGGTGTCGGCGGCCGTGCGAAGCGGCGCCGCCGCATCCGTCAGCCGCGCGTGCGCAGCGGTGCGTCCTCGACGAACCAGGCAAGCACGAACGCGATCGCGATCACCGTCGCCGCGGCCAGATAGACGACATGCAGCGAACCGGCGAACGCATGCAGGTATGCGCTACGGACCGTCTCGGGCAGCTCCCCGAGCGTGCCGGGACCGAGCGCGGCCGGCAGCTCGGTGCCGGCCGGCAGCGCATCGATCAGCCGCGTGCGCAGGCCGTGCGAGAACAGCGCACCGAACGCGGCGACGCCGATCGAGCCGCCGATCGAGCGGAACAGCGTCGCGCCGGACGTCGCGACGCCCATGTGCCGGAACTCGACGGTGTTCTGCGCGGCGAGCGTGAGCACGGGCATCACCATCCCGAGGCCGATGCCGAGCAGCGCCATGTATGCGTACATCGTGTGCAGCGGCGTGTCGAGCGACAGCGTCGACAGCAGCACCATCGCGACGCCGCCGATCAGCGTGCCGGCGATCGGAAACGCGCGGTACGAGCCGAGCCGCGCGATCAGCCGGCCGCTCGCGACCGACATCGCGAGCATCCCGCCCATCATCGGCAGCAGCTGCATGCCGGCCTGCGACGGCGTCGAGCCTTTCACGACCTGCAGATAGAGCGGAATGAACGTGACCGAGCCGAACAGCGCGACGCCGACGACGAAGCCGATCGCGCAGCACAGCACGAAGGTGCGATGCCGGAACAGCTCGAGCGGCATGATCGGCTCGGCCGCGAGCCGTTCCTCGTACACGAACCCGCCGATCGCGACGAGCCCGAGCACGAGCGTCATCCAGAGCTGCGGCGACGACCACGGCAGCAACGAGCCGCCTTCGCTGGTAAACAGGATCACACAGGTGAGGGCGGTCGCGAGGAATGCGGCGCCCAGGTAGTCGATGCGGTGCTTCACGTGCGCCGTATGCGGCCGGAACGCGATGCCGATCACGGCGAGCGCGAGAAAGCCGAGCGGCAGGTTGATCGTGAAGATCCAGCGCCACGACAGATGCTCGACGAGAAAACCGCCGAGCAGCGGCCCGACGATCGTCGCGAGCCCGTAGACGCCGCCGAACATCCCCTGATAGCGTGCGCGGCGATCGGGCGGGACGAGATCGCCGATCGCAGCCATCGTGACGACCATCAGGCCGCCGCCGCCGAGGCCCTGCAGCGCGCGCAGCGCGATCAGCTGCGTCATGTCCTGCGCGATCCCGCAGAGCGCCGATCCCGCGAGGAACAGCGCGATCGCGACCTGCAGCACGATCTTGCGGCCGTACAGATCGCCGAGCTTGCCGTAGAGCGGGAGCACGACGGTCGACGACAGCAGGTACGCGGTCACGACCCACGACAGCCGGTCGAGCCCGCCGAGTTCGCCGACGATCGTCGGCAGCGCGGTCGACACGATCGTTTGATCGAGCGCGGACAACAGCATCACCAGCAGCAGCGCCGCCATGATCGGCGCCGTCGGCGCATCGCGGCGCGCGACGGTGTCGACGGACGGCGAGGGAAGGATATCGGTTTGCATTGAATTATCTGCCATGGCAGGAAGTTGCTCGAAATATAGTCGTCGATAGATGACTGGTCAATTTCTGCTTGGGCTCGAATTGTTGCAGTCGTATCGGTGCGTTGCCGACTTGCCAAATTGATCGAGATCAGGGCGAAACGGGGCCGGACTCAAGTTTTCTGAAGGCGAACCGTAATCCAGAGTGCCGCGTCCGCCGGTCGCGGCGCTTTTCTCGATCCCGTGCCGTCATGAATCTGAACGCCCTGTTTTCCCGTTTCTCGATCCGCACCCGCATCTTTTCCACGCTCGGCCTCGTCGCGGGGCTGCTCGTCGTGTCGGGGCTCATCGGCCTCGCCGGCATGCAAAGCTCGAACCGCGCACTCGACGAGGCGTACACGCGCCAGCTCGCCGCAAAGACCGCGCTGGCGGCCGCCACGCTGAACCTGACGATCGTGCGCACCACGCTCGATCGCGCCGTGCTGCATCCGGAGGCGCCCGACCTGCCCGAGCTCGTCGCGAAGGCCGAGAACTACCTCGCGAAGGCGAATGCCGCATGGGGCACGTACGCGGCGATGCCGCACGATGCCGACGAAGCGCCGCTCGCGAGCCGGCTCGACGCCGCGCGCCAGGCGCTGATCGGACAGGCGCTGAAGCCGCTCGCCGATGCCATCCGCGAAGGCCGGCGAGACGACGCGGACCGGCTGCTGATGTCGGTCGCGCCGCCGCTGTCGGTCGCGCTGACGCGCGCGACCGATGCGCTGGACACGTTTCAGGCCGCACGCGGCCGCGCCGTCTACGACGCCGCGCAAACGCGCTACGACTGGCTGCGCGCCGGCGCGATCGCCGGCATCGCGCTCGGCGTTGCCGCGTGTCTCGGCTGCGCGATCGGCCTGCACTTCGCGATCACGCAGCCGGTCAACCGGCTGCTCACGCATTTCCGCCGGCTGTCCGACGGCGACCTGACGTCGGAAGTGCGCTGGACGTCGCGCGACGAGATGGCGGAACTCGTGAAGGGCGTGACCGGCATGCAGCGCAGCCTCGCCGATACGGTGCGGCAGGTTGCGCACGGCTCCGACGCGATCTCGACCGCGACGCACCAGATCGCGGCCGGCAATACGGACCTGTCGCAACGCACCGAG